>JAGLXI010000113.1 GCA_023132995.1 Candidatus Zixiibacteriota bacterium
CGCCTGTTGAAGCGGGGATTGATATCGGGCCTTCTGGCGGCGGGAGTAAACGTATCGGATCTCGAGATGCTGCCTATCCCAGTCGTACGGTACGGTTTGAGCCGCGGCAACTACAAATCGGGTATCTACATCCGTCACAACCCCCAGGACTACCGCCAGATCGACTGCATTTGCTTCGACGGGTCAGGTCTTGATCTCCCCACGGTGACATCGAAGAAAGTCGAGCGGATGTATTTCGGCGAGGATTTCGAGCGGGCTTCGCTGGACAACATCGGCTATCTGGACATGCCGGAGCGGGTGCTGGAAAATTACCGCGAGGACTTCATGGCCTCAATCGACGGCGACGTCATCAGGCGGGCCGGTTTCAAGATAGTCGTCGACCATTCCAACGGCGCCTCAAGCCAGGTTTTCCCGACCCTGTTCTTCAATCTCGGGATCTCCGCCGTGGAATTGAATGCCAATTTGAACCCGCGTAAGTTTTCCGGCTCGCCGGATGCGGACAGCCAGGCCATTGTGCAACTGTCCTCGATTGTGACTTCACTCCACTGCGACGTCGGATTCCGGCTGAATCCCGCCGCCGAGAAGCTGTCGGTCGTGGACGAGACGGGCAAACCGGTCGACAGCCAGCTTCTCCTTTTAGTAATGACTGATCTATATCTGAGAACGCATAAGACCAGGAAGATGGCCGTTCCGGTGAGCGCATCCATGGGTGTCGAGGAGATTGCCGAGGAACACGGGGTGGAGGTGATCCGGGTGGCTGATGACCACTTGGCCATGATGGAAGTTCGCCGCCGGGGCGAGGCCGAGTTCGTTGGCGGCACCCGGGGCGGGTTCATATTCCCCGGTTTCCAGATGGGTGCTGATGCCATGCTTACGGCTGTCAAGCTGCTCGAACTGATGGCTCGCAACAAGGTCCGTCTTGGCGACGCCCGACGGAAATTCGAACACCTCGTCCGGCAGGCCGTCTCGGTTCCGTGCCCCTGGTCAAAGAAGGGTACGGTCATGCGCCGACTCATCGTCGGTTCCGACGACCAGCAGCGACAGTTGATCGACGGCGTGCGCGTTTTCGATGAAGATGGCTGGGTTCTGGTGACGCCCGACCGACTCACGGCGGCGTTCAATATCTTGGCTGAATCACACTCAACCGAAAAGACGGCCCGGCTGATTGAACGCTATCGCGCTCTTGTCGAGGAATCCCAACTCAACTGACTTTGCTGCTGAAGTTGCCCGGCGCAGACCCCGCAGTCACCGGTGGTCTTGTGGCTTTCACCGGACATAGCCGGTCACCGCTCTCCGATTTGCTCCAACATCTGTTCCATTGCCGAGCACTGTTGCCGGTGTGAGTACTTCCGGATGGCGTCGATTGCCGCCTGCTTACCGAGTCGTGCCGCCAGCGCCCGATCCCGGGCCAGTTTCAGGAGCGCTTCCGTCAATCGCTCCACATCCCGAGGTGGAACCAGCAACCCGCTTACATTATCCTCGATTATCTGAACCGTACCGCCTTCCGCCGTCCCGATCACCGGCAGCGAACACGCCATAGCCTCGATCGTCACCATACCGTAGGTCTCTGAATGCGACGCCATGACAAACATGTCCAGCGCGGCATAGGCGTACTCCACCTGGGGGAGGTACGGCCGCATGTGAACGCAGCCGGTCAGGTCTAAGCGCGCCACCAGTTCGCGCAAGTGGCGGCTGTAATCTGTCTCATCGTTGGCGGTTTTGTCGCCCACGACCAGAAGATGCAGCGGATGTCCGGCTGCGTGCACACCGGCACAGGCCCTGATCAGGACGTCCTGCCCCTTCTTGGGGTCAAGTCGGCCGATGACGCCCGCCAGCAGAACGTGATCGGGAAGGTCCAACCGCTGTCTGGCTGCTGCCTGCGCCGGTCGGTTGTCGGTGAACCTCTCCAGTTCGATACCGAACGGGATGACGGATATTTTCCGGGGGTCAAGGCGGGTGGTCTGCGTGAGGCGCTCGGCGAACATCGGCAGGGGGGCGACCCAGGCGTCCAGATGTTTGTACTCCCAGGTGTGAAAGAAATCCGTCTTGCGGCCGCCGACGTGCATATGTTGCAGGAGGATCAGTTTGAAAAAGCCGCCGGATGCCTTTTTGGCCAGCACCGATAGAAGCAGGTCCTTGCCGTAGTTTATTATCAGTCTCCGGACGTTATCTTTTCTGCAACGGCGAGCCAGACGTCGGGCGTTGACCAGATCACCGTACTTGAAATCCGAGACGATTCGACGAACGGTGATACCGCCCGCCCTGGCCTTCTCCGCCATGATCGACTCGGGATTCCCATAAAGCACAACCTCCCAGCCGCGATCCCTGAGCCAGACGGCCAGCCTGAGGACATTCATCTCCAGACCGCCCCACGATGTGGAAGCGCAGAGAAAACCGATGCGGTAGTCTTTGGACATTCCGGCTGCCTCGCGCGATCCTGCAGAAAACGACTCAGCAGTCGCCGACATTCCACAAGATCGCGTCATGCTCTCTCGTCAGTATTATCGTCGACAAGTATAGGTACTTGCCGGCGTCGTGACAAGGATTCCAAAGGGCGGGGGGAGGATCGGGCTGGCGCGGACGGTGTTAAATAAGCCCGCCGGGATCACCGTGCTCCGGTATCGCCTGTGTCCCGTGCGACCGGGTCTTCTTCGGGGCGACCTTTGATGACAATAGCCACCGGAATGAGCACGCAGTAGCCGAGAACCAGCAGTACCGGCGCCAATGTGATCGAACCGTAGCCTAAAGCCACATACCCGATAACAATCACAACCATCGCCAGTCCGAAAATCAGGTAATTCCTCGGGCCGAACGGCCATTTGATCTCATCGTAGCCATCAGCAGATGGCTTTTGTGAATTGGTTGCCATAATATAAACCTCAAAAAAGTCAAAACCTGCCGATTGTCAAGACCTTTTAACAATCCACAACGTTCGGCCGGTCTCTCTTCTTATACCACGGCCACAACCCGGCCGCCCAGACAAACATCAGCATCTGCCGCACCTCCTCATCGGCGAAGGTGGCTTCCACGAGGGAGGTAATGAAAAACACGATCGATCCCAGGAGGGCCGCCAGGCAGAAGCGCCGCTCGCCGTCGGAGAATCTGCTGCTCCGCCAACCGACCCAGAAATAGCCCAGGACCAGAAGCCACATCCCGCCAAAGAAGGCCAGCCCCGGCAGTCCCGTAGTGGCAGCGATATTCAACAGGTCGTTGTGGGCGTGGACGTGTTTGCGGTAGTGGGGAATGTCCGGCCTCAGAAGCGCCGCGTAGGCAAACTCAAAGTTCCCCGCGCCAACCCCGAAAAGCGGATGTTCCCCGGCAATTACAAGGGAGTTTTCCCAGATAAACAGGCGGCCCCCCTCGTAGCCGACATCCAGGTCGTTCTTCTGGATATCTCCGAAACGTCCCACCAGCCCGGGTTGAGTCAGCACCACCAGGATGACGGCCACGACCAGTGTACCGAGGGTTGCCGTGAGATACTTCCGGCCAAGAAGCACTCCCCCTGCTACCAGCGTAACGCCGACCCCGACCGTAACGCCGCGGCTGTAGGTGAGAATAGTGACAATTACCGCCAGTACCGAGGCGGTCATCAGGAGAGTTCGCCTGTGCGGACTAAGGCGTCTGACACCGGCGATCCCCAGTCCGAAAAGGAATAGCGCCGCCGTACCGTAATAGTTGCCGAATGTCAGCCGGTGTGAAAAGCTGCCCCGCACCAGGTAACCGTAGTCGGGCGCAGCCACCGGAGGGGTGTCCTTGGTCCAGTGCAGTCCGGAGAAGTGTTGCATCAAGCCATAGATGGAAACAATCAGGACACCGACGGCGAAAGCCGTTACCAGATGTTCGCGGTAGCGCTCTTTCGCCAACAGGTATACACCGATGGGAACGATACAGAACAGCCAATCTTCCTTGAGCATCCAGGCCGATCGAGCGGGCGTGTCACCAGCCAGGGCGGCGACGAACTCCCATGCGATGTAGGCGCCAATTAGAATATAGAATGGCTTAAGCGACGAAGCGAAGGGATTGTAGCGTGTGCCGACGGCGATAACGATAAACAGAACCAGCGCGAATCCCAGTGACACCTGGGCTAAGGCAATGGAGAAGGTAGATCCGAAAATGAAAAGGGCGAAAAAGAAGAAAAGGGCGTCATCCGGGCGCTGCCATCGCCGGGGATTCATCCGAAAAGACCACCCTCTACCAGTTCCACCAGGGCGTGGATTATAAACGTGTGCTCTTCCTGGATTCGCTGCGTCGATGTGTGCGGAACGATCAGTGACCGTTCGACCAGTTCGCCTACCCGGCCCCCCTGGCAGCCTAAGAGACCTGCGGTAAGTAGCCCGCGCTCGCGAGCCGTCTGGGTAGCTTTCACCACGTTGGCCGAGTTTCCCGACGTGGAAATGACAAAAAGCATGTCTCCCTTGGTGCCAAGCCCTTCCACCTGCCGGGCGAAGACATTCTCAAAGCCGAAATCGTTCGCAGCGGCGGTCATCACCGACGTATCCGTGCACAGAGAGATGGCCGGGAGCGACTGACGATTCCTGTCGGCCGTGAGTCGAACCACGAGTTCGGCCGCAAAATGCGAGGCGTCAGCCGCCGAGCCACCGTTGCCTGCTATTAGCAGTTTTCCCCCGGAACCGATTACTCCCGATATCACGGCCGCCATATCCAGAATCTGCGGGCCAATTCCCTCAACTACCGATTTGCGCAGAATAGCACTCTCGTCGGCCGCTCGTCTCAACCACGCCAGTTGTTCGTCTTTATTCATAGAGCTGGTAACTCCCTGCGGTGTTGTTCAACTGATGGTTGACTGCTGTCCCCTGTCCCTTTCCTGAATCACTCACGATCCCTTTCAACGATGGAGAAAGCCGTATCAAGAACCAACTCAGCATCTGTGCCGTCGGCGACAGTTCCCTGCGCGAAAGTCGGCTTGCCCCCGCCCCGGCCGCCGAACTGCAAGAGTAGTACTTTTGTGATCTTCCCCATGTCCAGCTTGTGGTCTTTGACAGCCCGCGAACTGGCCGACGCCATGAAGGTCAGTTTGCCGCTTACCGTGCCCAGAGCGAAGGCGACCGCAGGCCCGTTCATCTCTTTGTGAGTGTCTATCCAGCCGGCCATCGTGTCTCGGTCAGTGGGGCCAAAGTTGTGGGTGTAAACTTCGATTTGGCCTGCCTCACGTTTGCGACCGACCGTCTTTGTCCCGCCGGAGAACATTTCACTTTTGAGCCTCTTGACTTCCTTTTGCAAGCCGGCGGCTTCATCTTTCAACTGCCGCACAGCCTCAAGGCCGTCTTTCTCCTGACGGCCCAACAGGGCAGCCGTCTCCTGCCGGAACTGCTTAGCATCCATCATGTACTTGATCGCCTGACGACCCGTGATCGCTTCCAGCCGCCGCACCCCGGAGGCAATACCGGTCTCAACGGTAATGAAATACGGCCCGATCTGGCTCACGTTCTTAACATGGGTGCCGCCGCAAAGCTCCTTTGAGAATTCGCCGATCGAGACCACTCGCACTCGGTCGCTGTACTTCTCTCCAAAGAGAGCGGTAGCGCCGCTCTTGCGGGCGGCTTCGATCTCCATCTTCTTGGTGTCGACCTCGTGGCCATCCAGTATCCTGTCGTTGACTATTTGTTCTACCTTTTCGATCTGCTCGGGGGTCATCGGCTGGTGGTGGGAAAAATCGAACCGCAGCCGGTCAGGGCCAACGTACGAGCCGGACTGTTTGACGTGCAGGCCAAGCACTTCCCTGAGAGCGGCGTGCGTGAGGTGAGTGGCGGTATGGTTGCGCATGATATCCCAGCGGCGCTCGGCATCGACTTCGGCCGTGACTTGTGTCCCTGTCTGCAAATCGTCGATTGTCCCGCGAGTGACTTTGCCCTGATGTATGATATGGCCCTGATGATTGTACAGCGATTCTACTTGAATCGTTATCCGCTCACCGTGAATAGTCCCGGTGTCACCAATCTGCCCGCCCGCTTCGACATAGAATGGCGTCTCAACAAGCACAACTGCCACTTCGGGGAACGGGGCTGCAACACCGAGCCCCATAGCTGTATCGAACTCGAGTATGTCGGAATCTGTCTTCTTCGTCGGTTCAAATGACAACACCCCAGCCTCGTCGGCAACGTCTATGAACCTTCTCACAACCGCTGCCACATGGGTAGCAAACCCCGGGGCCGCCTTCGATTGCTCTTTCTGGCGCGCCATGGCGCTTTCGAAGCCGCTCCTGTCGAGAGTCAGGTTATGCTCGGCGGCGACTATCTCCGAGAGATCGTATGGAAAGCCGTAAGTGTCGTAGAGTTTGAAGACGGTGTCGCCATCGACAACGCTCTTGCCAGTGGCAGTCGCTTGTGCGGCTAACTGCTCGAAAAGCGCCAGTCCGGTCTGGAGCGTGCGACCGAACGCCTCCTCCTCGGACCGTATCACGGTCTCGATATGACCCTGCTTCTCTCGTATCTCCGGATAGGCCTCTCCCATAGTCTCGGTCAACACCGGTACCAATCTGTAGATGAACGGTTCCTCAATACCCAGGAGTCGCCCATGCCGCGCCGCCCGCCTAA
>JAGLXI010000114.1 GCA_023132995.1 Candidatus Zixiibacteriota bacterium
GTTCCGAGTACATGTTCCTGGATGACACAGCCTGCAACCTGGCGTCCATCAATCTCGGGAAATTCCTGCGCGAGGACGGTTCCTTTGATGTCGAGGGCTACCTCCATACCATTCGTATCTGGACGGTGGTTCTGGAGATCTCGGTGTTGATGGCGTCCTATCCGTCGCCGACAGTCGCTCAGAAGAGCTACGAGTACCGCACGTTGGGGTTGGGCTACGCCAACATCGGTTCAGTTCTGATGCGCCAGGGCATTCCTTATGACTCTTCCGAAGGCTGCGCCTGGTGTGGTACCCTAAGCGCGCTGCTAACCGGGCAGGCGTACCTTACTTCGGCCGAACTGGCGCGCGAGTTGGGACCGTTCCCCGGGTTCTACCGCAACCGCGACAATATGTTGAGAATCATCCGCAACCATCGCCGGGCGGCATACAACGCCGACCCGTCGGAGTACGAGGGCCTCACGGTCAAGCCCAAGGGAATCAATCGCAATTACCTTTCCGAAGATATCACCCAGACAGCAAAGACTGTCTGGGACAAGGCTCTTGAGATGGGTGAGATATACGGCTATCGTAACGCACAGGCCACGGTGATCGCCCCCACGGGGACTATCGGCCTGGTCATGGACTGTGACACGACCGGAATCGAACCGGATTTCGCGCTGGTCAAGTTCAAGAAACTCGCCGGTGGCGGCTATTTCAAGATAATCAATGGTTCCGTGCCGGTAGCTTTGCGGCGGCTGGGTTACAGCCAGGATGAGGTCGATGACATCATCACCTACGCCACCGGCCACAAGACTCTCAGGCAAGCGCCGTATATAAACCACGAGTCACTCAGAGCCAAGGGGTTCTGTGACGAGCAACTCGAACAAGTGGAAGACTCGATCCAGAACGCTTTTGATGTCACTTTTGCCTTCAATCGCCACACTTTGGGTGATGAGTTTCTCATGGAGACGCTGGGGCTCTCCGAGGAAGTGATCGACGCATGGGACTTCAACCTGCTTCGCTGTCTCGGCTTTACTAAGGAACAGATAGAGGCCTCCAACGACTATTGTGCCGGCAGCATGACTCTTGAGGGCGCCCCGCACCTGAAACCGGAGCATCTTCCCATTTTCGACTGCGCCAGCCGCTGCGGCAAGCGAGGCACCCGCCTCATCAACGCTCAGGCTCACATAAGGATGATGGCGGCCGCACAACCCTTTGTAAGCGGGGCTATTTCGAAGACGATCAATATGCCGGCGGAAGCAACTATCGACGACGTCAAGAAAGCGTATCATCTGGCCTGGGAAACGATGAACAAATCGATTGCCCTCTACCGGGACGGTTCCAAACTCAGCCAGCCGCTCAGCGCGACCCTTCTGGATGAGGACGGGGACGAGGAAGGTGCCGCACTTACGGTGGAGGGCGTGGCGGAAGAGATGGCGCGCAAGGTGGTGTATCGCTATATCGCCAGGCGACGCAAGCTGCCCCATCGTCGCGGCGGGTACACGCAGAAAGCTGTCGTCGGCGGTCACAAACTGTACCTGCGGACGGGCGAGTATTCGGACGGCACTCTCGGCGAGATCTTTCTGGACATGCACCGCGAAGGGGCCGCTTTTCGTTCACTGATGAACTCCTTTGCCATTGCCATCTCGCTCGGGCTGCAGCACGGTGTGCCGCTGGAGGAATACGTGGACGCCTTCCTGTTCAGCCGGTTTGAACCCAACGGTCTCGTCCGCGGGAACAAGTCGATCAAGATGGCCACTTCGATCATAGACTATATCTTCAGAGAACTGGCGATAAGCTACCTGGGCCGCGATGATCTGGCCCATGTCTCGGAGGAGGACCTACGCGGCGACACGCTGGGCGGGCCATCCGACGCCTCGATCGAATATGAGGCTGAAGAGCCGGCCCCATCAGTCGGCCAACCGGTAGCGACGGGAAGCCGTGTCGCCAGCGACATCCATACCGCCCACCTGACGATCGGCAACGGCGGCAATGGAAATGGCAGGGGTAATGGTAACGGGAACGGCAACGGGAAGCGCGAACTGCAAGGAGGCAATGGCGATGGTCAGCCGGTGGAGAATGCGACTTCAGTTCAGACAGCTAACCAAGCGGAGGCGGTGCTTGAGTATGTCGCCGCGTCAGGTTCAACGGACGGTAACCAGGGACAGGAGAGACTCCGCTCCGCGATCAGAACAGCGAGACTAAAGGGATACGAGGGAGACATGTGTAACGAGTGCGGCCAGTTCACGATGGTTCGCAACGGCACCTGTCTCAAGTGCGAAACCTGTGGTGCTACTTCCGGTTGCAGTTAAAACGGCTGGAAGCCGGGGTGGCAGGTGGCGGTCGCTTGCGATCTCTACCGGGACCGCCGGACGGCATAGCGCGGTTTTGCAGGTGTTTGGTACGGGTCACTGGATGACGGACCCAGCTTAGGGAAGAGCGCGGCGCCACCCTGTGCGTGAGCATCGGGTGGCGTCTGTGTTATTGCTCGTGAGCAGCGGCGACAGACTCGTATGGGGTTGATGCGGTAGTTCTCTTGATCTCGGACAGGGTCTATTTGGCAATACCGGGCCCTGTTTTTCATGCTCATCGGGAACTAATTGCGGCTTTTCGGATTATGGAGTAGTAATGTCCAGGCAGTCAGTCCGGTCGCCGAACGGGCCTGGTGTGATAAGGAAAATGCAATGATCGAAGCCAAAATGAAATGGGCGGGGGGGATCAAGTTCGAGGGCAAAGGAGCCTTCGGACATACAATTGTCACCGACGGCAGCAAGAAGGCCGGCGGCGGCGAAGACGGCTACGAGCCAACCGAACTGATGCTGTTCAGTATTGCCAGTTGCACCGGCGTGGACGTGGTCAGGATTCTCGAAAAGCAGCGACAAAAGCTGACTTCGCTTGAGATCGAGGTCAGGGCGCTTCAGAACGATCACCACCCCAAGCCGTTCCATACGGTCGAAGTGAAATACATTGCCCGGGGAGAGAACCTGGACGAAAAGAAGCTGGCTAAGGCGATTGAACTGTCTGAGAGCAAGTACTGCAGTGTCAGCCAGACGGTTACCAACGCTGGGAAGGTTATCACCAGCTATGAGATTTTGCCGAAGTAGTCTGGGCCAATTTGGGTCTCGTGGTATCTGAGGCCGATAAGTATAACTGTGGAACTATGAACAATGTTTGAAAACCGGCCTTCAAGCTGGAGTCGAGCAAACCGTCGGGCCATAAGGTTGGTGGTCTGACGTCTCGCCAGGCTTAGATGCGGTCCTTGCAGGGTCGATTGGCATGACCGGTTCAAAAACGAAACGGATACTGTTGTTTACTATTGGCGGCGGGCTGCTTGGATTTGTGGCCTCGTTTGCTTATATTTCGTTTGGCTTGACGTGACAGTTGATGTGCAACCCCTACCTGGTGACGGTGGTGGGTGCTGTGGCCGGGGCGGCCCTGTCGATAGCGGAATGAACAGAGGATAGAGCGATGCCGCTTTTCAAATATGTGTGCGAAGACTGCGGGGAGATTTACGAAGAACTCGTCAGCAGTGAGAGCGAGAGAGTCCCTTGCTTGAAATGTAAATCTGAAAACACGCACCGCCTGGTGTCGTTGATCTCCAGCAAAGGCCTCTCCAGCGGCTGTGTCTCCTGCGAGCCTTCCAATTGCAGCAGCAAGTTCACGTGAGGGTGAGCTCTTCGCCCTGCGGTCGGCAGGGCAGCGATTTCTGATACAGTCTGATTTCCCGGCCCGAGAGCTTGCGAGCCGCCAAGGCAAGCATCGGCGTGCTTCGGTCCAGACCGGACATGCTGATGCCCCAGTCGGCGAAAACCTTTAGCGCCGTGCCGGTGCCGCAGCAGAGGTCCAGACCGCTTTCGGGGTGGATCTTGAACCGGCGGAATATCTGCCGGCAGTATTCGGTCATCTTGAGGGAGTGTCGGTCGGCCCCCATTCTGTCGTAGATAGTCGAGAGCTTGCGGTATGGTTGCATCGCTGTTGTCATCCGTTCTCGTTGTGATTATGTCGCGACCTGCTTCGCGCCGCTCGCACAAGGGCTGCCACCTCTTTTGTTGACAGGAGCGGCCGTTGTTTGTTTTCATCTAACTGTATGTAGCCTTGAGGCATATACGCGACCTGCGCTGGCAAAGACCGTTATTTGTGAATAAGACTGGCGTTGCCAGGTATCATTTCTGAGAGCCAAGAAGCTGAAAGGAACTCTAATGTCAACAATGTTCTGGGTTTGGGCGGCGGCCGCGCTGGTATTCCTGATTCTGGAGTTGATGACACCGACTCTGGTATTTGCCTGTTTCGTAGTGGCGTCAATGGCCGCCGGTGTCTACGCCTATTTCTCCCCGGAAGGGTACTACTGGCAGATCGGCACTTTTGTCGCCGTGTCGGCAGTTCTTCTGCCGCTGACCAGAACCCTGGCCAGAAAAATTACCAAGCCCTCGCCAGAGAAGTCAAATGTGGATGCTCTCATCGGTAAGGTCGGCTTGGTAACCAAGACAATCGATCCCGATCTGGGTGGCCAGGTCAAGATTGAGGGGGAGGTCTGGGTGGCTCGGGCAGGCGAGCAAATCGAGGAAAATGAAAAAGTCACTATTATCAGTATCAGCGGCGCCAAGGTGCACGTTGAGAGGATGACCGACCGAAAGGAGTAAGCTATGAACCCGGTGATACTTTTTCTTGGAGTGGCGGTGGTGCTGATTTTCATCACCGTTTCGATGTCAATCCGGATTATCCGTCCCTTCGAGAAGGGACTGGTAGAGCGTCTGGGGAAGTTCCAGCGCATCCTGGACCCCGGCCTGAACATGGTGGTACCGTTTTTCGATACCACGATCAAGGTCGACATGCGCGAGGTGGTTCTGGATGTCCCGCCTCAACTGGTTATTACCAAGGACAATGTCAACGTGGAGGTTGACGCCATCATCTACGCCCAGGTGACCGATCCGGTGCGTTCCCGCTACGAAATTGCCAACTACATCATAGCGGCAACCAAGTTGGCGCAGACGAATCTCAGGAATGTGATCGGGGAAATGGACCTTGACTCCTGCCTGTCGTCACGGGATTCGGTCAATTCGCAACTCCGCGACGTCCTCGACGAAGCCACCGACAAGTGGGGTGTGAGGGTCAACCGGGTCGAGATGCAGCGAATAGATCCGCCGCGGGATATTACCGAGGCCATGAGCCGGCAGATGAAAGCCGAGCGTGACAAGCGGGCCACGATACTCGACGCCGAAGCGATCAAGCAGGCCGAGATCACCAAGGCCGAGGGTTACAAGCTCTCCAAGATTCTCGAGGCGGAAGGTGAAGCCGAAGCCGTACGCAAGACGGCCGACGCTGAGAAATATCGTCAGCTCACGGTCGCCCAGGGTGAAGCCCAGGCAATCCTGTCGGTCTTTGGCGCCATCCACGACGGACGTCCCGACGAGAAGCTCATCACGCTGAAGTACCTTGAGATGCTTCCCAAGCTGGCCGAGGGTGACGCCAACAAGCTGTTCCTTCCGTATGAGGCTTCCGGCATGATCTCGGCGCTGGCGGCAATGGTGGAAGGGGTCAAGTCGAACGACGGTCCAAGGTCTGAAAAGGCACCCGCCACCGCGCCGCAAGGGGGAACCTCCAACACCTGAGGCAACCGCCGCTGGAAGCGTGTTGCCAAACCTGTCAGAAGGGGCGGACATGAGGAGGATGTCCGACCCTTTCCGTTGCCATTGGCCAACCGACGCTCACGCCGGGCGCCAACTAACATTCGCATGGCGCTGGTTATCCTGTCGCTCGATTACCGCTGTATCCCAGCAGCAGGATTCGCGCCGTTGCCAGCGGGACCAGGGGCATGAGGTACTTCTCCCATTCCTGGTATGAGAACGGCATTATGACCAGAAAGGCCAGGATCGACAAGTTCAGAAACAGTGGCAAATCGAACTGGGCCTTTCGGATTTTTTGATAGCTGTCTCTTGCGCAGTACCAGACTATCGGAACTCCAAAGCAGAAAGCCACCGAGAACACTACATGCACTAACACCGAGTCACCGAACATCAATCGGAGGAAGCGGTGGAAAAACCCCACGACGTCTATCCCCTGCTCGGCTACATAAGGAGAAGGCCTTACCGGGAACACCCAGTACAGTCCGGAGGCTACCAGGGCAATCACGATTGTTCTTGCATCCCCATAGAGCTCCCTGAGGCGCAACAAACATAGCGGCAGCAGGTAGACGAACAACAGAGCCACGTACAGGATCAGGAAGTTGGGGTGAAAGGCGATACCTTCATCGACGTAAAGATAGCGGTTGCTGTTGTCCGGGCTTGGTCCCCCCCAAAGCAGAAACAGGGCCAGCATCGGCAATGCGGAGAAGACCACAGCGGCAAACATGGAGCGGGAATTGTCGTGGAGGTTCGCGCGCCATCTAAGCAGGTAGAAAACAAGGGCCGCCAGCCAGAAAAACGCTGAGTATTGCCGACACAACAGGGCGCACGACACCGAGACCCATAGGAACATGGGACTCGATCTGTGGATTGCCAGGCAGGAGGCGATCAGAAACCCGATGGCGAGCATGTCCGTGTAGACAAATAGGCTTAAGCCGATCATGTACGGATGTGCGACAAGAAACACTGCCGCCCAGAAGGCCAGCCGCCCGTTTTCAAACACTGCGAACAGCCACCGGTGAGCAAGCAGAAACGTAGTCAGCGCCACCAATAGCGAGAACAGGCGCAGGTGGTGAATCTCGAAACCGACCAGCCGCCCCCAGAACGAGTAGAGGATGAACGACAGGGGGGTCGACGGTTGTTCGTAATGCAGGATTGTGTCCAGGTTGATACCTTCACCGAAGTGACGGATGGTTTCGACGAAACTTCGCTCATCATGCCAGTAGGGACGCCTGAGGTCTGCAGCATAAGCAACAATCGCAAGGAATATCAGCAGAAAGGCGGCAAACAGCAGTAATGATTTACGGTAGCTTTGCATCGACAACTCTCGCACCGAGCCAGTTTGGGAATGAAGTAAAGCGAGGTTACCGCCGCTGTCACGCTAAAAGTGGTGGGGCGTGAGAGGCTCAAAAGATTCCGTGGGCAGCAGACGCCCTCGTCTGCCCCTGGCCGACTCCTGGGACAGTCTTATGACGTATGACATCTCGCTCGCATAGCAGATCCGCTCGTAGTGCGAAAAACCGGCAACGCCGGTTAAGACTTGTATGCGAGGCGTCGACAAATAGCCTATGGACACTGCACTGATCGACAGCCCGTCACACAGACGCCGGAGGAGCCACTGATGCACGATGCCTTCAAGGAAGGAGAAACGCTGTTCGCCGAGGGAAAGGTGGACGAGGCCGAGAAGCGGTTTATAGAGATTTTGAAAAGCGACTCCGACAGGAAAGAGGTTCACAACAACCTGGGCGTCATCGCATTTGGGAAAAACGATATGATAGGGGCTGCGGCATACTTTGAAGCCGCGCTCCGAATCGATCCGGCTTACCGGGACTCACTGGACAATCTGGAAGCTGTGCGAGATGCCACTGCCGGCAAGGGCAGATATCCCGGGCATGATATCGCTTCCGAAAGAAGTCTGATTGACGCGCGACTGGCGATTGTCAATACCTTCGGCAACAAGTTCAATGATATCTACCAGGCCTACTTCTCTGAGAATAACCAGGTGAGGGTGATTACCCCGCGGACCGCGCAGGACCTGTCGGAGACGGCCGCGTGGGCGGACATCGTCTGGTCGACGTGGTGCAACGAGGCCACGGTGCAACTGTCGCGTCTGGCCGATTGCCCGCCGCTGGCGACCAACATCAGAAGCTACGAGATACTGACGCCGAGTCTCATGTCCAATGTGAACTGGTCGCGTGTCGACGGCGCACTGTTTGTCGCCGACCACATCCGCGAACTGGCCAATGAAATGTGGCCCGGGTAGCTATCCGCCGTCCGGCAGGAGACAGTCAACAACTGCGTGGAGCTTGACCGCTACCCTCTCCACCGGAACGGACCGGGCAGGAATATCTGCTATGTCGGTTACCTGAATCACAAGAAGGGCCTGAGCCTGCTTTTGCAATGCGTCCGGGAGGCGGTCAAGATCGACAGGTTGTTCAAGCTTCACGTGGCCGGTGATTTCCAGGAAGAGCGATTCAAAGTATACATGCACCACCTCATCGGAGAAATGGGGCTGACCGATAACGTTCAATTCCACGGCTGGGTGAAAGACGTACCTGCTTTTCTCAGGGAAATGAACTACGTGATCTCCACCAGTCCCTGGGAAGGATGCCCGAATAACCTCATTGAGGCCATGGCGTGTGGTATCAAGCCACTGATCCATAACTGGAAAGGGTCCCGGCAACTGTTCCCTGAGAGCCTGGTGTTTAACTCCCTGGATGACTTTGAGGAGCTGCTCAGATCGACCGACTACGATTCGGATTCCTACCGCCGTCACGTGGAAGTTAATTTCAACGCCGCGCGGAACATGCCCCGCATCGACGCCTTTCTGGCATCGTTATTAGCCGCAAGACAGAGCGACAGGCGCTCCAGTCAAAGCAGGAAGACGACCCTCCCAGTGTCGCATGAAGTATCCGACCAAATCGCCGCACCGCCAACCCCGACCAGCGAAGGAGGTCAATCGGAGACGATCAACTTCCTGCAACCTCTGGGGAAGGGCATCGGGTTTGTAGACAACCGCAAACAGTTCACCGTGGACTTTTGCCGGGGCAAGCGCGTGCTGCACATAGGCTGTGTTGACAGCGGCATAATGAAACAGCGGATTCGGGAAAATAACTACCTCCATTACCATATTGGGCGGGTGGCTAAGAAGCTGGTCGGAGCGGACGTCGACGAGAAAGGCCTGGCACGATTGAAACAGGCCAGCTACGAGGTTCACAAGCTGGACCTTGAGACCGATGCCAATCTGCTGCGCGAGTTGAGTCGTGACGCGGACGTGATAATCATTCCGGAAGTGATCGAACACCTGAGCAATGCAGGTCTGGCGCTGCAAAACCTGAAGGACTGCGATTTCCACGGCGACATCCTGATCACCACACCCAATGCGTTCTCCTGCCGTGCTCACAAGATGCTGTCGCAAAACGTGGAACTGGTCCACCCCGATCACAATTGCTACTACTCGGTAACCACGCTTGCCACCCTTCTCAGGAAACACGGGTTTCGGATCGAGCGGTTGTTGATGTACTACTGGCCCAGCAACGACGCCACCGGGCGCGAGTTCGCTGATATTCTGCGCGCCTGTCCCTACTACGGTGAGGGCATTATCGCCGTCGTGAAGGCCGACGGTCGGCCGTCTGGCTGAACCTTCCCCCGTCAAAGATCACCGGAAAGCCCCTGCTGTGTCTGCCCGAGGCGTCGCTGACGCCGGTATCCGGGTGCGGGTGGTCGCTTGCGGATTTGTTGATCAAGGAGCTTGACAAGCCTTAGGCGGCCTGTATATTGGGGGCTCTATACCGCGGGGTGGAGCAGTCTGGTAGCTCGTCGGGCTCATAACCCGAAGGGCTCAGGTTCGAATCCTGACCCCGCTACCAAGAAAAGCGAAGGGTTAGCTGATGTTGGCTAGCCCATTTTT
>JAGLXI010000115.1 GCA_023132995.1 Candidatus Zixiibacteriota bacterium
TTTCTATTTTGCCTTGACACCGGTGGGTTGGCTTGTTGACTTTGAACGGATGGCTACCTAACTTAACTGGGTGTCCACTTTTTCGGGGGAAGTCCACTGCGACTCAGCCGAGAACACTTCTGATCCTCTTTAGCGCTTCTTCGCAGTCGACGCGGTTTACGTCGAGATGCGTGACAAACCTGATTCTCCGCGGTCCGAAAGGCACCGCCAGGACACCGCCGTCCTTCAATGTGGCAAGTAGCGGCTCCGGAGTCAGATCGCCGATGAGATTGGCGATAACGATATTGGTCTGCACTTTTGTGAGGTCTATATCAAACGCTGGCAACCGATCCAGGCCCTCAGCCAACAGGCGCGCGTTGGCGTGATCTTCGGCCAGCCGCCCGATATTGTTTTTCACGGCGTAAAGCCCCGCGGCGGCGATAATCCCCGCCTGGCGCATTCCGCCTCCAAAGAGCTTCCTCTCGCGGCGGCACTTCTCAATGAACTCCGCGGAGCCCAGGATCAGAGAGCCGATGGGAGCGCCCAATCCTTTCGACAGACAGACCGAGACCGAATCAAAAGGCCGGGTCAGATCGGCAAGCGAGATACCGGTGGCCACGTGAGCGTTCCAGATCCGGGCGCCGTCCAGGTGTAGAACCAGGCCGAACTCGTCACAGACTTCTCTCACTTTTAGGACTTCATCTTGGGGGAGAATCGTCCCACCGTGGCGATTATGAGTGTTCTCAAGCGCGACCAGCCTGGTTTCGGGGCAATGGATGTTTTTCGGGCGGATGTTGTCCCGTACCATAGCGGCTGTAATTATGCCGCTCTCGGTCGTGAGAAGATTCACCAGGAGACCGGCGTGCACAACCGGGCCTGCCACCTCGTAATTGACAATGTGGCATTCCCGATCACACAACAACTCCCACCCCGGTTGCGAGTGCGCCTTCAGGCAAATCTGGTTGCCCATCGTCCCCGACGGTACGAAAAGTGAGGCCTCTCTCTGGAAAAGGTCTGTAGCTACCCGTTCGAGTTCCTTGACGGTTGGGTCATCACCGAATACGTCGTCGCCGACTTCAGCCTCAGCTATCGCATGACGCATCGCCGGGCTTGGTCGGGTGACGGTGTCGCTTCGCAGGTCGATTGTCTTCATTGATCGGAATATACGCAAAACCAACTGTCGCCACAAGGTACAGACAAGAAAGCACCGGCTCCTTCATGCGCAACAAAACGGCCACCCCTGCACCGGCAGAGGCGGCCGTAATCTGTTCTTCGCAAACTGTTACATCAGGTACTATTTCAGCAGCATCATCTTCCTTGTCTCGCTGAATTCACCAGTGTTGAGACGATAGAAGTAAACGCCGCTGGCTACTGTGCTTCCATCCCACATTGCGGAATGTTCACCGGCCTCGAGAGTCTCATCAAGCAATGTCGCCACCTTCTGCCCCATGATATTGTAAACCTCGAGTCTCACCGATGCCGCACGCGGAAGCGCGAAGCTGATCTGCGTGACGGGGTTGAACGGGTTGGGGTAGTTCTGGTGCAAAGCAAAGCTTGCCGGTGTGCTTGTCGGCTTCATGGCGTTGTCAATGCGTGCGCCCAGAGCGGTCAGACCGTCTTGAGCCACCATTGCCGAGACAATCTCGAATCTGCCGTCCAATTGGACCAGGTTTTCCCGGCCGGCAGGGATGACTTCACTCCCGTCGAGATCGAGCAGGCCGATTCGAAGCAGGTCGCCCTGGTCGCCGTAGACCAGGTCCAGACGATCGTCCACCAGATTTTGCGGCGCAACGTCGGCGGCTCCCCGCACTTCAAGTTGAACGCCGCGCAGATCATAAGGTGAGTTGATCGCAATTGTCGTTATACCGTTTTCAAACACGGTGCCGACAACAATGTCCAGGGCGATCTTTCCCGCTCTTCCACCGTCGGCCGAGCAGCCGCAGAGCGGTTCGGGCCCCTGCTGGAAGAAGTAGTCGACCACATAGACAAGGTCGGCGATATTGGGGCCGAAACATGACCCGTTGACATCGGCCGCGTCCATGATGTCCGGCGGCGAGCCACCCTCGAACATGTATTCCACAAGGTAGACCAGGTCAGCGATGTCGATGCCACCGCTGTTATCAATATCGCACGGCATGTAGGGTGGTATCTCTGTGGCGTCACGCATGGGGTCGAAACCGACCGCCAGGTCATAGAGATTCGTGTCGGCAAAGAGCAGGCCCCTGACCGGATCGCCCTGCAGGGCGATATCCCAGTGGACATACGTGTTGAGGTTGCAGTCCGCGTTGAGAACGCTGAAGTGGATATTGAAAACGGTATGTGTTCCCACAGGAATGACCTCGCCTAAGGAATTGGCAAGAGCCACATAGAGGAACCCGGAATCAGGCTTGACCTGGAAGACCGAGTAATCCCAGGACTCGGTCAGCAGACCCTCCGCCGACAATGAGGTCACCGTGACTGCCTCGGGGATGGCAATGGGAATCGACGCTCCTTTGATGGGCTGCGTGAGTTTCACCTGCACCGGCTGTACCATGTTGCCCGTTGTCACCGTCACGGATGGTATCAATAGCGAATCGTCTCCTTCGCTTCCTCCCCCTTCGGTAACCGTAAAGCAGTATGGACCGAGCCAGTCGGGGTGGTAATTGATCTGGGGACCCGCCCACTTCCAGACGCCGCTCGGCGGAAAGTACGCCGAGTCGAGACAGACAATCTTTCCGGTGTCGGCAGGGTCTATGGGCCCGATTTCAATAGTGTAGAGGACGTCGTCAAACCCGTTCACGAGGCCATCGTGGGTGCCGGCAGCGGCAAAACCCACTGTGTCGGCGCCAGACCCGGTGACGCCGACGTAATTGATCCAGGCGCCGACATCATAGTCCATCGGATCAAAAGCGGCAGCCCAGGCTCCAACAGTGTTGCCCCAATGAGCGCCGTTGGTTGAAAAGACACGGTAGCCGTTGGAAATACCGGTCAGGTTGAGGCCGGTGTTGTTCATCAGTCGCATGTTGAACACTACCGGCAAGCCGGTCCGGATGCCGTTGGCTCCCGATGAACCGTCAACGTGGTCAAGTATCACGGCGGCTTCCGGCGCCGCGAGGACAGTCAGCTTGACGGCAACGTATTGCGGTCCGTTTTCCGCCTCAAAAGACTCCACCACGACGGCGTTGGTATAGACCCCTGCTACCAACTGGGAACTGTTCACGTCGACAACCAACTCGTCAGGTGTAACGCCGCCGGTGGACGTCAGATTCATCCAGGTCGACTCAATGTAGTCCGCTATGTAGGTTATGTTGCGACCATATGGCTCGATCACGGAAAATGCGCGTGAGCCCGGATTCGGGCCGCCTTCCCAGGTGGTAAACTCCAGCGTGGCCGGAGTCACCGAAAGAAGTACCGGTGGAATCTCCTCATAGTAGATCGTGTAGCAGTATGGCCCGTGCCAGGCTGGGATGTACACATCCGTCATGCTCTGCCAGGCCCAGGTCCCCATAGGAGGTGTCCAGGCTGAATCGATGCACAGCGTCTTGCCGCTGTATGCCGAGTCGATCGGCCCCACTGTAATCGTGAACGGCACGTCATTAAACCCGGACGGCATCCCGGTATAGTCACCGAAGGGAGGAATCACGACACCTCCGAAACTGACCGAGTCGGCACCGGAGCCCGTGACACTGAAATGGTTGACCGAAAGTATGGCATTGAAGTTGTCCATGGTCCACACGCCGGTAGTGTCACCCTCAGTAGTGCCCCACTGGGCGCCGTCCGGTGAATAGACCTCAAAACCATTCATGAAACCCATTATGGTGTCACCGGTGTTATTGGTAAAACGCATGTCGAAATCCACCGGTCTGTCAGTCGGAATCTGATTCGGCCCCTGGGTGCCGGTGAGTGGATCAATGGTAACGCTGGCCACGGTCGGAGCGGCGATTTCATAACAATGCGGTCCGCTCCAGGACGGACCATACGCACTTAATCCTTCGTGAGACCATTTCCAGAGCCCGGCCGGGGCGAAGAAGCTGGAATCAATGCAGATCGTCCTGCCGTCATGGGCGGCACTGATCGGACCGACAGTGATCGTCCATACTACCTCGTCAAAACCGGGGGGGAGGCCATCACTCATCCCTGGAAATAGCACGGCGCCCAGGGCGATTGTGTCGGCTCCCGAGCCGGTGGAGTTGTAGACGCGGTTCATGACGGATGCATAGGTTCCCGAAAGCAGGCCGGTTGTGTCGGCAGTGGTGGTGCCCCAATTGGCTCCGTCAGGTGAATAAATCCTGACGCCGCTGCTGAAAGCGCTAAACCCGTACTCGGTATCGTTCGTGACTCGCAGATGAAAGGTGATCTCCGTATTCGTCATCACGGCACCGGACCCGAGCGCTCCCTCGACAAAATCCACAGAGATGCTCCCGCCCGGATGTATGGCGCAGTCGGCAGCTGCCATACACGGAGGTGGGCCGCCCGCAAAGAAATGCTCGTTCAGATAGCCGAGATCACCGATGTCCACGCCGGAGCATCCGTCCATGTCTGCGTCGACCATGCTAACAGGCTCGGGCCCCTGATGAAAGATGTAGCTGATCAGGTAGACCAAATCGCTGATGTCTAAGTGAGTGTCCCCGTTGACATCACCGCACACACCCTGCCCGTGTGCGGGCGCACCCAGCAGGATCAGCGCCCCTGTCAGCAAAATCAGACCAAATCTTGACACAATGTCCTCCTTGAACTGTGAGGTTGCGTTTTTTCTGAGGTTATAAGAACATGTATTCACCTACGTTGCTGTGATAAGTATAGCCAAACCCGACTACTCTGTCAAGCGTAAAACCGCGGTGTTCACTTGACTAAATTGGTGTCATAAAGCATATTAGATATGCATCCCGTGGATGCATCCGGTATTGAGTGGATTGCTCCACTGAGGGGACATCTTTGATACGACTTCGTTGGGGAAGGGTCAAGTAGTGCTGTCGTGGGTGGTTTCAGCACCTACCAGCATGACAAGGTGTAGACTGCAGGTGGCCGTGGATGGACGAATCAGGTGCTTCTCGCTTGCTGTATTCCATGAATAAGGCATTTTCTTTCTTCTGAGCAGTGTTGTATCTAAGTTACCGATCCGCATAACTTCCACACAGGCATAAAACAGGCTTGCCTGTGCCGGAGTGGTGGAATGGTAGACACCAGGGACATAAAAACTGACCCCGACGATTCGACGAACGATGGAACCACAATACAAAATGGGGCAAAGGCTTACGCTTCGATTCTTCACGTATTATCTTAAATTGACTTGGACCACTATGGATAGAGAGTGGTCACAAAATGGTCACACGTTCTGGAGTATCTCTGCCTAAGATAAACTGGACACTGAAATCATATCTCAAGATTCTAATGGGAATCCGTCCTGAGTAAAGCTATTATGTTATTGCTGATAAACTGAATACCGGAAAGAGATATGCCCAGTCAAACGATACTCGTAGTTGAAGACGAGCGTGACATAGCTGAACTAATCACTTTCAACCTGGAGCGCGAAGGGTATAAGGTTGAGTTCGAGTCCTCTGGGGAGGAAGGTCTTCGCAAAGCTAAAGCCACCTTGCCTGATCTGATTGTTCTTGACATAATGCTGCCTGGATTAAATGGCCTTGATGTTTGCCGGGTTCTCCGATCTGACCGAATTACTCAAGGTATCCCGATCATCATGTTGACCGCACGGGATGAGGAGATTGATGTTGTCACCGGTCTGGAGGTTGGGGCTGATGATTATGTTACCAAGCCGTTCAGCCCTAAAGTACTCGTTGCGCGAATCCGAGCTGTCCTGCGTCGCGGAATTGAAACCGGAGAGGCCACATCGCCGGTCAAGAAATTGGGTGAATTGACAATCAACAAGGAGAAGCATCAGGTCACGATATCAGGCACCTCGCGAGAACTGACTCAGACCGAATTTGCACTGCTGTGTGTGCTGGCTGAGCGCCCCGGCTGGGTTTTCAGCAGAAGACAGTTGATAGACTTTCTCAGGGATGGGCAGCAGGTGATTACCGACCGCGCCATTGATGTCCAGATTGTTAACCTTCGGAAGAAGCTTGGCATCTGTGGTGACTACATACAGACGGTAAGGGGGGTTGGCTACCGAATGAAGGAGTTACTTTGAGACGACGCCCTCTTTTCTGGAAAATATATCCCTATTATTTCATCATTATCGTCGTTGCGTTAGCCATGACGGCATTCTACGGATCACGCGAGATGAGAGCGATGTACACAACTCAGATTACTTCCACCCTTGAAGCACGTGCTAGAATGACTGC
>JAGLXI010000116.1 GCA_023132995.1 Candidatus Zixiibacteriota bacterium
ATCCGAGCAGGATGGAAAACCACGGCACGCGTCCGGAGATTGTTCATGCCTTTGGCAAGGAGATGGGCATATCAACTCGATACAGCAGCACTCTTCAAGCGGCTATGGTGTATGTCGCGGTTCCCGTAATTGAAGACCATGAAGTCATAGCTGTTGTGCGAGTATCAGTCCCTGTTTCAGCCGTCAAGGATACTCTGGCTTCTTTCTATCGAAATATCGTGATCGGTGGGTTGATTATTGTGGTATTGGCGGGACTTGTAAGTGTGGCCCTGTTTCGTAAGCTGACGGTTCCCCTGAGAGACTTGCGCAACGGAGCCATCAAGTTTGCAAATGGTGACTTTGATACCAAGCTGATGGTGCCGGACGTAGACGAGATCGCTGATCTATCAGTATCTATGAACAGCATGGCGGGTCTTCTTGATAGTCGCATTCGCACGATTGCCAAACAGAGAAATGAAATAGAAGCGATTCTCTTGAGTATGTCTGAAGGTGTTTTAGCCCTTGATAATAATGAGAAAATCGTGTCCCTCAATCGGGTCGCGTCTGATCTTCTCGGGTTGGATCCTGAGCAGACTCGCGGGCGAGCGATTTACGAATCAGTTCGAATCCTTAAGCTGCTCGAATTTGTCGAACGAGCTTCGCACAGTTCAGAGATGACCGAGACGGAGATCGCTCTGTCCGGGGCGGTTGAGAAATACCTGCAGGTACGAGCGGCAATGTTGAAAGACAACCGGGACCAGCGCGTCGGCACTGTCCTGGTTTTTAACGATATCACCCGATTGAAGAAATTGGAAGGTATAAGACGAGAGTTTGTGGCGAATGTATCGCACGAACTCAAGACACCGATCACAGCCATCACCGGCTCCGTAGAAACTTTGTTAGATGGAGATACTATCGGCCCGGAGGACAATAGACGGTTTTTGGAAATGATCGCAAGGCATTCTGAACGACTCAATAGTCTGGTCGAGGATCTGTTGTCGCTGGCACGTCTGGAGAGCGAATCCGAAAGAAACGAGGTGGTTCTGACTCGTGTCGGATTAGCCGAAGTATTGAAAGCCTCGCTGATGGCATGCCAGGAGAAAAGCAGGCGGTGCCAAGTGCGCATCGATTGCTCCTGTGACCCCGACCTGGAAGCGAATTTGAATAGGTGGCAAATGGAACAGGCAATAACGAATATAGTGGACAATGCCATCAAGTACAGTGATGCCGGATCAACCATAGATGTCGAGGCAATCACAGTTGGGAACGAAATCTTGATCTCGGTTAAAGACAGGGGGATCGGTATTGCCAAAGAGCATTTGCCGCGACTGTTTGAACGATTCTACCGTGCGGATAAGGCTCGAAGCCGCGAGGCTGGCGGCACGGGCCTCGGGTTGGCCATCGTAAAGCATATCGCCATCGCCCATGGAGGGCAAGTCTCAGTTGAAAGTGAGCCTGGTGCGGGAAGCACGTTCCGTATTCATCTGCCTCTGTCGTAACCGCTTCGCACCACGTCTGTCAAATTCACATATTTCTAACTTGATCATAGCACAATCCTAACAATCAAACCGCTTATTCCTCTGAGGATAGTTGTTCGTTGGGAATAACAACTTGGAGGAAAGATGAAAGTAATTCCAAAGAACTCGCGAATCGTCATTTTGGCGATTCTGCTCACGAGCTTCCTTGCAGGCTCAAACTCCGTTGCTTCAACTTGGTGGGAGACTATCAAGCTCAAAGGAGATCTTCGCTATCGCCACGAAATGATTGACCGAGAGGGCAAAAACAAGCGCAATCGCCAGCGTATCAGAGTAAGGATCGGCCTCTCTGCGGATGTCTCGGCCT
Source organism: Candidatus Zixiibacteriota bacterium (assembly GCA_023132995.1). Lineage (GTDB taxonomy): Bacteria > Zixibacteria > MSB-5A5 > GN15 > FEB-12 > JAJRTA01. Next base: position 1,822 of record JAGLXI010000116.1, read on the forward strand.
ATTCAAAAGTAAGTGTCCAGTTGGCATCAGGCTCTGATGACCCGGTTTCGACTAATCAGACTTGTGATGATGCTGGAAGCACAAAGCCAATCGGTCTTGATCTGGCCTACTTCCGAACCAGCCATGGCTGCCTGCCTGGTTTTCAACTGATCGCAGGAAAGATGAAAAACCCGTTCTTCAAACCAGGCAAGTCAGAATTGATATGGGACTCAGACTGGAATCCGGAAGGTGGCGCGGCCACATTTGCGAAGGAATCAGGCACTTTTGACCTGACTTTGATCGGCGCCGGATTTTGGATCGATGAACGTTCCTCCTCAGATGAATCATACCTCGCGGCTGGTCAGGCAGTCGGCCGTCTTCATTTCAATGAAAGGAAATCGAGCGTGGCACTGGGTGGCAGTATCTTCAACTACGTCAACACCCAGGGTTATGAACCCTTTTACGACCACGAAGATCCGATGGGCAACTCCACGGTACCGTTCGTTGATGATGGTGACACTGTGCTGCACTATGCCAATGACTATGAACTGCTTGAGCTATTTGGCGAAGTAACTCACAAATTCAATAGTACTCCGGTTACTGTGATGTGGGACTACGTGACCAACATTGCAGCGGATAGTCTCAATGCCGGCTGGCTGTTCGGAGTTCGTGTCGGCAAGACGAAGAAGTCGGGAAGTTGGCAATTTCAGTATCTGTATAAGCAGGTTGAGCAGGATGCGGTAATTGGTGTTCTCACCGATTCAGACTTCATCGGCGGTGGCACGGACGGCAAAGGTCACGAAATCGGTGGCGCCGTGCAACTGGCAACCAATACATCATTGCAGTTCACCTATTTTATCAACAAGATAGGCATCAATGCTGCAAGCCCGGTTGATTTCAACAGACTCCAGGCAGACGTACAACTCAAATTCTAAGGGATACAAAATGAAGAAGATGTTGCTTACAGGGATGTTCCTTATCGCAATAGCCGGCATTGTAGTCGCCGGCAGAAACATCACCATCAAAGGCTCTGATACGTTAGTCCGACTCGGACAGCGTTGGGCAGAAGAATACATGAAGCAGAATCCTGGTGTTGTCATACAGGTCTCCGGTGGAGGATCGGGCACAGGTATTGCGGCTCTTCTAAACGGCACCACTGATATTTGCGAGGCATCGCGTGACATGAAGGAGAAGGAATACAAACTGGCCGAGCGAAAAGGTATTGAGCCGCTCCGCGTGTCAGTTGCTCTTGATGGCATCGCTGTCTTTCTTAATAAGGGCAATTCCGTGAAAGAACTCAGTTTCGCTCAGTTAAAGGGTATTTATACCGGTGCCATCACTAATTGGAAGGAAGTCGGCGGTACTGATACTCGAATCATCCTTTATGGGCGCGAGAACAATTCCGGCACTTATGCTTTCTTTAAGAAACAAGTGCTTAACAAGGAAGACTATTCCGAATACACACAGACACTTCCCGGCACGGCTTCGGTGGTTAATGCTGTTTCCAAAGACAAGAATGGTATCGGTTATGGTGGTATTGCCTGGGCAACCGGCGTCAGATTCGCGGCTGTGCGCAAGGCCGATGCTGATTCGGCGATTTTGCCTTCAGTCGAATCGATTTCCAGCGGCGACTACCCAATCTCTCGTGACCTGTACTGGTTTTTCAATGGCAAGCCCACCGGCGAACTGAAAACACTCGTCAACTGGGCATTGTCCGAGGAAGGTCAGGAAATTGCTGAAGCTATGGACTATATCCCTTTACCGAAAGAGCGTGCCAAGGCGGGTATGATTGACTGAGAGTGGCTGTATTGGAGCATCTAAGGTTCAAATCAAAATCACGTTGGCGTGAGTTCGCGGGTGAGAAGCTGATCTCGATCAGCGCGTTTACAGCTCTTTTGTCCATTCTGCTGATATTTGTATTTGTATTCAAGGAAGCTATTCCCATCTTCGTTGACGACTACATTAAAGAAGATGCCAGCCTCGACAAGATGCTTTGTCAGCAGGAGTTCTACGAGGGTCGGGAAGCCAAATGGTCTTGGCAGCCAAATTCCGAAGTGCCAAAGTTTTCATTGTTGCCATTGTTTATCGGAACATTAAAGGCTGCTTTGGTGGCAATGTTGTTTGCCATTCCATTAGGAGTGGGGGCAGCTATTTATTCGTCGGAATTTGCATCGCGACGAATGGGAGAAATAATCAAGCCGGCGATCGAGACATTTGCAGCTATCCCTTCGGTTGTACTCGGCTTTTTTGCCCTGATGGTTCTATCATCGTTCTTACAACAGGTAATGGGATTGACTTTTAGGCTGAATGCGATGAATGCCGGTATCGCTTTAGGTCTGGCTATTGTTCCTATCATCTTCACCGTGGCAGAGGATGCAATGACATCGGTGCCTGGCTCCCTTCGTGATGCGGCAATAGCTCTCGGCGCTACTCCCTGGCAGGTGTCACTGACTACTGTTCTGCCGGCTGCAATGCCCGGGATATTTGCCGGAATTGTGCTGGGCTTTGGACGGGCTGTGGGGGAGACGATGATAGTGTTGATGGCTTCGGGTAATGCAGCCATAATCTCGATTAGCGTAGCCGACTCGGTTCGCACCTTTTCAGCAACAATCGCGGCTGAACTGGGCGAGGTTGTCTTCGGCGATACACATTACCACGTGCTGTTTCTGATTGGGTTGCTCCTGTTCATCTTCACTTTCGTCGTGAATCTGGGGGGTGACATAGTTCTCACCCGGCTTAAGGAAAGACTGCAGGGAAGAACAACATGAGTTGCATGGCGCAGCAGACATATGTTTCTTCGCGAGCAGCGGTCCCGAATCTTGAGTTTCGGCCAAAGGGCCGCGGGATAGTTCCCCGGGGACTCACATTCGCGGCCGTGCTGATCATCCTGCTCATGCTGGCAATCATCATGGGCAATATACTCGTCGGTGGCATGGGAACGATAAGTTGGGAGTTTCTCACTCATCCCCCGGAACAGGGTATGAAGGCCGGAGGTGTCTTCCCAGCGATCTTCGGCACCGTCGCCCTCGTAATCCTGATGGTCATCGCTGTGGTTCCTATCGGTGTATTCACCGCAATCTACCTGCAGGAGTATACATCGCCGACATCGTGGACAACTCGTCTCATTCGTGTTGCTATTAACAATCTGGCCGGTGTACCCTCGATCGTTTTCGGTCTTTTCGGCCTGGGTTTCTTCATTGCGTTCGTCGGAGGGGGGATAGATACGCTGTTCTTTCCCGAGGAAGGTCCGGTCTGGGGCCAACCCGCAATCATCTGGGCGTCTCTAACTCTGGCACTGCTTACGCTGCCTGTCGTTATCGTGTCTACGGAAGAAGCTCTGCGCACAATACCGAGAGAACTTCGCGAGGGGAGCTACGCCCTGGGTGGGACTAGGTTGCAGACGATCTGGCGTATTATCATCCCTCAGGCCCTGCCGGGAATTCTGACGGGCTCAATTCTGGCAGTTTCACGAGGGGCCGGCGAAGTTGCGCCAATCATGTTCACCGGTGCGGCCTACTATTTGCCCTACCTACCCGGAAAGCTGAATGACCAGTTTATGGAATTGGGTTATCATATATATATTATGGCAACACAATCACCGGATATCGAAGCGACCAAACCGATTCTATATGGAACGGTCCTGGTACTTCTTCTGTTGACGTTTTCCTTAAATTCCGTGGCGATTCTGATCAGATCTCGAATGAGGAGAAGCCGTGTTGGTGCGCAATAACACAAACAACGTGAGGATTCAGAGCGTCGAAGCACCAGCCACAGGCGGGATGGAGCCGGCAGAGCAGCACAAGATGCTCGTCGAAGACCTGGATTTCTTCTACGGAGAGGTCCAGGTGTTGTTTGATATCTCACTGCTGATCAGGTTGAACCGTGTAACAGCGTTGATCGGACCCTCCGGATGCGGCAAGTCAACATTCTTGCGCACTCTGAATCGGATGAACGAGACTATTCCCGGAACCCGTATGTCCGGCAAGGTGCTCCTCGACGGTCATAACATTTACGAAGACTTTGACGATCCATCGTCGATTCGCACGAGAGTAGGGATGGTTTTCCAGCAGTCAAACCCTTTTCCCAAGTCGATCTTCGATAACGTGGCCTATGGCTTGTGTGTAAACGGCATCAAGGACAAACGACTGATCCGCGATGTGGTAGAGTGGTCGCTTCAGCAGGCGGCCCTCTGGGACGAGGTGCGGGGAAAGTTAGATAACAGTGCCTTCACGCTATCCGGAGGACAGCAGCAGCGACTCTGCATCGCGCGAGCACTGGCGATCAGGCCGGAAGTCATACTTATGGATGAACCGGCATCAGCCCTCGACCCGGTTTCAACGGCCAAGATCGAGGACTTGATTGGAGAACTGCGAAAACAGTACACGATCGTCATAGTCACCCATAACATGCAGCAGGCAGCTAGAGTCTCTGATTACACGGCCTTTTTCTACGAAGGAAAGTTGATAGAGGCCGGACAAACGAAGCAGATATTCACACGACCACAGATGAAGAAAACAGAGGACTATGTCACGGGCAGGTTCGGATGAGCAGCGGAGGATACAATGACTAAACACTTCCAGAATGAGATTGAGAGACTCAAAAAGAAGATACTACGTCTTACCGCTATGGTCGAGGATGCCCTGCAGAAAGCTGTGAGAGCCGCCACGGAGAGGAATGTTGAACTGGCGGCTGAGGTGATCGATACTGACAAGGCCATTGACGCTTTCGAAATCGAAGTGGAAGAGGATTGCTTGAAGATACTCGCGCTCCACCAACCGGTCGCGGCTGACCTTCGGTACGTCGTAGCGACACTGAAGATCAACAACGATCTCGAAAGAATTGCTGACCTGGCCGTAAATATTGCTGAGCGCGCCAAGGAATTGGCCTTCTGGCCCAATGAATCCGCTCCATTTGACCTTACGTCTATGCTGGATGCTACCATGATGATGGTCAGGCAGAGCGTCGATGCCCTGGTGAGGCAGGACGTAGGCATCGCTCATAAGGTGATCCACGATGATGACCTGGTTGACGATTTTCACAGAATGGCTTTCCGGTCCGTTCAGAAGCAGATTGTAACTCGCCCTGGCAGTGTAGAGTATTATGTCAGTTTATTGAGTGTTTCGAGAAATCTCGAACGAATCGCCGATCATGCCACCAATATCGCCGAGGACGTCATCTACATGATCGAAGGCGAAATCATACGCCACAGTATAGTCAGTCCAACCGAACCATCCTGACATGGCTCTCTATCCAAAGGGTGACCGCCTGTTGAGCCGTCCTTCAGCCAACCGACAACCTGATTTCCGAAATTATGCGCATGTCTCAGGATGGGGACACGGGGGACTAAGTGTCCCGTGGGTTCTTTTTAACCGGTTCAACTGGCTGTAGGGCGACGCGCAGTTGGTCGCAATCCGGTCACACCCTACGTTTTCCTTCTTGCGCGAAACATTGTAACTCTCTATTCTACAATCCGCTGCCGGAGTGGTGGAATGGTAGACACCAATGGTCGGGTGGCCCACCATTCTGAATGGTGGGTTGATAACCAGGCTATATCTGAAACAAATACTTGAGCTTCAGGAAAAACTGCCGGGAGCCAAGCTTCCACCGTGGATCGACTAACGGTGGATCATGCTCGTCATCTGTTACGATCTGGTACTCGCAATAGTCGTATGAACTGCCGGCGTACAGCACCGAGAACGGGTTGATCTGGTAAGTTATCAGCGGGTCAAGACTCCAGACTTTTCCGAAATCATCATACTCGACGACAAGTCGCAGCGACAATTCACGGTTGAACTGGTAGCTCAGCCGGGAGCGAGCGGTGTACCCGGAATAGATCTTGCCGCCGCCATCAAGTGAGTCACAATAAGCATGGTTGAACCAGTTCTCGATAAACAGCTTCTCTGTCGGCTTCAGGTCCAGCCAGGCGGAGACATACGTTTCCTTACTCATAACCGTATCAGAATAAGCGATCTGGTGAGCATAGTTGATAGATCCGCCTGCCGACAGCCAGCCCGTGAAAGTGCTGCTGAAACAAGTGTGAAGTTTCCAGACATTGTCAAACTCAGCTCCGCCGTATCGTTCGGTGTACCTTGAGTAGCGCGGATGGATATGGGTGGATGCAACGTTTAGCCGGATGTCGGTTTCCAACAAGATGTATTCCTCATTTATATCCCCATTGTAGTTCCATTCGCGGGCGATGGTGAAGTTGGGATAGACTCGCTCGACGATCCCCTTATCGAAGTAGAACGTGTACCCGGCATAGAGCTGGGTCTTCCGCCTGTTGTTGGTCGGTTGATAGCCGTTATCGGCGCGGAAGGTGGGACTCTTGTGGAGGTAGGCGAGATCGACATTGAGGTGACGATCCCCCCGGTTGATACCGAAGTAG
>JAGLXI010000117.1 GCA_023132995.1 Candidatus Zixiibacteriota bacterium
CCGAGCGCCTGCCAGACTACCGAGTAGGACTTGGAAAGGCGCAGAGAGCCATCGACACCCAGCAACGTGTTACTGCCGCCGTCATCCAACCGCCGATCCGTCACCGACAGACCCACGTGGGAGTTCTCGGCCACGGTCTGTTTGAATCGAAAAAGGTTGCTCGTGCTTTTCCCGGCCGCCACGAAGGCGCTGCGCTGTTCCAGGGGCATGATGATCGGCGTATGTTCATCGCGCGCGCCCAGATAGGCGAAGCTCGTGCGACCCAGGCGTCCGGTCACTTTGGCCGCTACCTGCGGATCATTGATTGAGCGCGTGTACACAGCGTAGAAAATCGTCCGGAACAGATCGCTGCCTTCCTGGAAGAAAGGACGTCTTTCATCGTAGGACAGAGCAGTTGTGTTGTTGACATCAATCTGGGTGGCGTCGGCTTCGATCTGGCTGAAATCCGGATTGTAAGTGATTTCAGCGGTGATGTCGGAGGTTACCGAGTACTTGGTGGCAATGGACATCTCACCGTCAGCGTCATCGTTGTGGAACTTGTCACTTTCCCGTCTTCCGGACTGGTAGGCAATCAGCGACGGAAGAATCTCGACACCCCGACCCGGCTTCACGCCCTGGATACCGTTAATGGTTCCCCACTGGCACGGCCAGCAGGATTCATCACGATCATAAGCCGCCCAGGAGTATTGCCGATGAGTCTCCCGGGGGTGGTTGCGCCAGAATTCGACTTTCCAAGTCTGGATATCCTTGTTGGGGAAGCGCAGGCTGGAGAACGGAATCGCCATTTCCACCTGAAAACCGGAATCGGTAATCTGTCCGGACGATTCCCAGATGAGATCATAGCTGCCATCCTCGCCGTGTCCTGAGGACCAGAGAGCATCGGCCTGAATACCGTACGGGTTGCAGTTCATCGTATACGCCCAGGTGGCATCGCCGTAAGTATCGAAGAAGAAACCAACGTTGTCGTCTCCGCCTACCCGTTCGCGACTGCAAAGGGATGCCCTCACTTTCGCAGGGTCATCGTAGGCTACAAAGGCAACGTAGATGTTGGCATCGTCATAGGTCATAAATACTTTTGTATCGACCGGTGGTTGTACCTGATCGCCCGGCTGGTTCTCAGCAAAGTTGTCCGCCACAGCCGCTTGACGCCAGCCGCTGTCATCGAGTGAACCATCAATCCTGATCTCGCCGACCAGCCGGGATACATCCAGCGTGGGATCGTAGACCGGCACATACGTCTCCTCGGCCCCGAAAACGGACAACGTCGATCCCATGATTAGCGACGCCAGGCAAGTGAACAAACGGTAATTACCAATCCTATCCAATGTGACCTCCTGCATATGTCTTCGAACTCCATCATAAATCGCACAACCCGACACCTTCGACATCCGATACCGGACGGCCTGGTCTCGTGCCTGCGAACTTCGCACCAGTTCAAAAGTACGTGATCGGCACACCTGGGGTTGCATATCGATCAGGAAAACGCGATCCAGTGTGACATCGAACGGCTCACTCCCTTTGGGGTGGGTTTCTACGGATGTCAAGCCGGGCCAGTCGCTCCGCTCCGCTGCTTGCTCTGGAATCCCTCATACCCTTGTGATCGCATCTCCAAAAATCCCACTTGCGCTCGCTTCTGACTGTATCTAACTTCTACACAGGCATAAAACAGGCTTGCCTATGCCTGCGCCGGAGTGGTGGAATGGTAGACACCAGGGACTTAAAAACTGACCCGGACGATTCCGCAAACGACTGAACCACAACACAATACAAAATGTGGCAGAGGCTTACACTTCGATTCTTCATGTATCAGTTTGGATTGATTTGGACCAGTTTGGATAGAAAAAGGTCCCAAAATGGTCCCAAGGAGCGGAGTCCGCAGGTGGGCTGCGCCTGTACACAATGCAGGCAGCGGCTTGCCTGCTATCTATCGAATTGCTTCTTACTAGATCTTTTATTCTGATGCAGCTTGAATTTGACCATTGGGTAATGAAACAAGTATTTCAGTCCGCCTGCAGTGGAAAAGTTTCTTAGCGGTCGCACAGCACGAAACAACAACTCACGCCTTGCGGTCCGTTCGGTGATTTCGCCTTCCTCTCGGATAAATGCCAGACGATGCAGTGAGTACATGCCAATTATGAACGCAAAGCCAAAGAAAAAGTCCCAAGCCTGGAAATTTAGAGTCTGAAATACATATTCACTCCCGGGGGCTCGCCAGGTCATGGACCATGAAAATTCTCTCTTTGCAAAGAAATCGATGAATAAACCTCCAACAATCGGAGCCAGACCGGCCGAAATATAATTGACCAGACTGCTTGTAGCCAAGTACGAGGTCGCTTCCCCCTTGGGAGCGAATTGACTCACAATTAATG
>JAGLXI010000118.1 GCA_023132995.1 Candidatus Zixiibacteriota bacterium
CGATGACTTTGCCGGTATGCTCACCGGATTTATCGAGGGTAATCGCCTCCGGCCTCACACCCACCAGCATCGGCCACTGAGCCGTCGCAACACCCGCATCAGCGAGCCTCGCGCCAATGAGCAACGCTAATTGCTGAGCATCGCTGACCCTGATGACATTTATCTTTGGCTGGCCGATGAACTCGGCCACGAAGAGCTGCGCCGGGTCGCCGTAGAGATCCTCGGGGGTTCCCGTTTGGATTATCCGGCCCTTATGGAAGATCGCGATCCGGTCGGCCATCGTGAGGGCCTCGGTCTGGTCGTGGGTGACGTAGACGGTGGTGACCTTAAGCTGCTGTTGAATCCTGACAATCTCAAGACGCATCCTGGCTCGCAGATCAGCGTCGAGATTTGAGAGTGGTTCGTCGAGGAGAAAAAGGTCCGGCTTGCGGACAATCGCCCGTCCAAGTGCGACCCGCTGACGCTGACCGCCGGAAAGCCGGCCGGGCTTGTCGTTGAGCCTGTCCGCCAGACCCAGCATGTCAGCTGTCTCTTTCACGCGTGCTTTGGTTTCGCTACGGCTCAGTCCGGAGACTGTCAGGGGAAAGCCTATGTTCTTTTCAACCGACATGTGCGGATACAGAGCATAGTTCTGGAAGACCATAGCGACCCGGCGATCCCGAGGGCGCAACCGATCGATACGTCTTTCTCCAAGATGTATCTCCCCGCCGTCGGCCTGTTCCAACCCCGCGATGAGGCGTAGAAGGGTCGTCTTGCCGCAACCGGAAGGACCTAACAGCACGAGTAGTTCACCTGGCGACAGGTCCAGCGATATGTTATCCAGAACGGTGGTCGTCCCGTAAGCCTTTGTGACACCCCTAAGTGAGAGCGACGGCATCTCAGTCTGCCTCCTGGACTGTTCCTCGGCTTATCTTGAAGCTCCGTCCGCGTTGGCGCAGCAACTGAGGTGGCGCTGCCGCCGTCGTAAGAAACAACTGGCCAAAATCCCCAAATGCCTCAATAAGTGCCTGTGAGCGGGTAGCGTCGAGCTCGGCGAATATCTCATCCAACAGCAACACCGGCGTTATGCCACGGTGCTCCTTTAAGAGTTGGTAGACAGCTAACTTAAGCGAGATCGCGGCCGTACGCAACTCACCCTGCGACCCATAGCTGCGAGCAGGGCAACCGGATATGTCAAAGAGCACCTCGTCGCGGTGAGGACCCACTAACGTGACCATGGTTGCGCGCTCATGCCGGTAGGTCTCCGATAACCGCTCTCGGAACGAAGCCTGCACGGCTGCGGTGTCCGCATCATCCAGGTCCGATCCCACCGACGGCTGGTAGCGAATATTGAGCTTTCCTCCACCTGATATCTCGCTGTAGTATCTGGCAGCAAGGTCCCCCACGGCGCTTATGAATCCACGACGATGTACAATCACCGCTGAACCGTACTGCACAAGTAGCGGGTCGAAAGGGCTGGTGTCACTTTCCTGTCTCAGGGCGGCGTTTCTCTGGCTGAGCGTGCGCGCATAGTCTGTCACACAGCCAAGATAGTCCAGGGAGAATTGTGACGTATAGATATCCATGAACAGCCGTCGTACTGAGGGTGATCCGGAGAGTATCTCACTGTCTTCCGGCCCGGCCGACACAGCACAAAAGCGGTCATACAGTTCGGCGACTTTGGACACCACGGCGTCGATTGTTATCCTGCGTCGAGTTCCACGCTGATAGGCCACTGATACGGTGTGAGAGCGTGACTCTTCCATTATCTCACCCTCAATGCGGTATACATCCTCATCGTGGCGCAGCATCACGCCGTCCGCTGCGCCGCGCTGTGATCGCCCCAAGCAGAGTACTAATACGGCTTCCAGTAAGTTGGTTTTGCCGGAGCCGTTGTCACCATAGAGAATGTTTGCATCTTCCGAGAAATCAACACGCAGTGAGGACATATTACGGAAATTCGTAACGTTAAGCGACGTTATTTTCATCGGCAACAGGGTAGTAGTTTGGGGGGGTGTTGTTTTGTGTGTGGCAGATATCCTCGCTTGTCCCTACATCCATGTGGCGCACGAGGACATACACCGTGCGCTATTATGTCTTACTCGGCCAGCCGTAAGGGCATTACTAAACAGAGAAAGTCCTCACGCGGTACCGTTGGGCTGTAAACTACACCTGCTGCTACAGGACTGGATAACTCGAAAATCGCTTCATCGCCGTCTATTTTGCTGAGTATCTCCGTAATGTAGTTGGCGTTGTAACCCATCTCTATCGTCTCACCATTATAATCGCACTCGAGTGTTTCTTTCCCCTCACCGCCAACATCCGCGTTAGCACTTGAAAGCGTCAGTTTACCCGGCTTAGCCGCAAACTTGACCTGGTGCGTCAACGCATTTGACAAGATTGATACACGCCGCACGGCGCTCGCCAAATCCTCCTTGGAAATCCTAAGCTGCTTATCACTTTCGTCCGGTATTACCTGGTTGAAATTCGGGTAAGGTCCCTCAATAAGACGCGATGTCAAAACTACATCACCGAGATTGAAAATGATGTTGTTCTCACCGAAGATGATACCAAACTCTTGTCCTTCGTGACTTATGAACTTGGGAATTAGATCGAGCACTTTAGGAGGAATAATTACATCCTCACTGAGCCCCTGCAGTTTCTTGTTCTCTACCGCCATTCTGGCCAGCCGGTGACCATCCGTAGCGACCATCTGCATTTTCTCCCCCTGTGTCTGCCACAAGACACCGTTAAGAGCCGGCCGCGTCTCATCATCGGAGCATGCAAAGGTGGTCTTACGAATCGTCTTTACAATATCAGACCCGCTGATCCTGATTTCCTTTTTAGTATTAACAGCCGGTAGTTTTGGGAAATCATCGGCGTCTATCATAGCTATCTTGTATGATCCGTTCGGAATTCTAATTTCCATTCTCGAACCCGACACCTCAAAGGAGATATCCGACTCCGGGAGTTCCTTTATGATATCAAAGAGTATCCTCGCAGGCAAGGCACCGGATCCTTTCTTACTCACCTTACACTCCAGCGAGGCCGTTATAGAAACATCAAGATCTGTTGCTGATAGCTTCAGTTTGTTTTCTAATGCTTCAATCATAATATTCGTCAGGATCGGCAAGGTTGACTTACTCGGCACTACCTGCATAACGAATTGCAGGTAATTACTCAAACGAGACTTGGGTAGTGAGAACTTCATTTAGAATGTCCCCGATCGTTAGTTTTCCAGATTCTCTTCTTACTTCTCATTTATGTATATTTAGAAACAAATAATAATAAGCACTGTTTATATGTTTATATATACGCACACAGTGATTGATAACCTCAATGTAGCAATCACTTAAGATTACGTTGTTGTGTTTTATTTATCCACAAAGTTACAATTTAACTGTTTACAGCACAACACCTTTTCCACAGACCCTGATGTGTTTTGTATTGTACTCATTTTTTCCACAAACTAAAGCACATGTTATCAATAGAGCAAGGCCGCCGATATTTGGTCAATCCTGTCGCGAAGATCTCGGTTTGTAGACATTTTTCTGGAGATCAAGTCGCATCCGTGAATTACCGTGGAGTGGTCACGGCCACCAAACTCACGACCAATAACCTTCAGTGAGTTGTTGGTTAGAGATCGAGAGAGATACATTGCTACCTGACGCGCAAGGGCGATATCGGAGGTTTTCTTCTTTGCCTTCATCATAGAAGGATCGATATTGAAGTGCTCGGAGGTTTTCTTCTGAATGGTGTCAATGGTCACATGCTTCTTGGGACGCGAGAAACTGTCAGCGAGTAGCTTCTGAGCGAGGGGGAGATCAATAGACACGCTATTGAACGACGCATAGGCTAGTAATCGTATTAACGTACCTTCCAATTCGCGCACGTTGGTGGTTACCTGCCCGGCAACATATCGAATCACGTCGTCCGGTAGGCCGTTACCTTCAGACTCCAGTTTCTTGTACAAGATAGCCATACGATTTTCCAGGTCGGGCGCTTGCAGGTCAGTAACTAGTCCCCACGAGAAGCGAGAGAGTAGTCGCTCCTCAAGGCCCTTTATTTCCCGTTGAGGGCGATCCGACGTGAGGACAATCTGTTTACCGTAGTGGTAGAGAGTATTAAAAGTATGGAAGAACTGCTCCTGGGTGGATTCCTTCCCGGTGAAGAATTGGATATCGTCAATAATGAGAACATCGACTCCCCGGTAAGCGCGCGTGAACTCAGCTATAGAGCCGTCTGTGATGGATGCTATGAAGTCAGAGGTGAATTTCTCTGAGGTCGCGTAAACCACACGCTTGTTGGGAAACTGCTCGAGGATACGGTGACCGATTGCCTGGACAATGTGCGTTTTACCAAGACCAGTTCCGCCATAGATATAGAGAGGGTTGTAGCGGGTAGTGCCGGGTTCGTCGGCGACGGCCATTGAGGCGGCGCAGGCAAACTGGTTAAAATCTCCAACGACTAACGAATTGAACTGATAACGGCTGTTCAGGTTGCTCTGTGGTGCAGGTGTCGACGCCCCCAAAGTGTTGTCACCTCTCGCGTGGAACTCCATCGCTATCTGTGGCTGCTGGTCAATAGAATCGGCCACCACGTAACACAATGATGGCTGTTCCCCCAACACTTCCCTGAGCGCTTCATTGATGAGTTCCTTGAAGTGGCTATTAACCCAGTCAGCCACAAACTGGTTCGCCACGGTGAGTTCAAATACGCCATTCCCCTTACCCTCACCACGAATCGGCTTCAGCCAAGTGTTGAAAGACTGCTCTTTCGTACGGTATGACATGTACTTAAGGCAATCTTTCCAGTCTCTTGATACTGTTTGAGAGTCCAAAACTCCCCCCTCACTTATTCACATAGTGCGCTATCGCTAAGTGGTTAAGATTCGATGGGTTACTGCAACAGTGGGATGCCCCGCCGCTGGTTACCAACACATCTGTCAACATTTGAATAGTATTGACATTATCATAAGACTGTGCGGGACAATCATTCTTGTAGGTAGACGAGAGAATTGCCCACACCCTATTAACATTTTGTGACACAACAACTTTCACGTAATAGATTACATTGATAAGGCTGGGGCGTCAAGTGCAAGGAGACAATTAATCGATGATTTCCCAAATCACCTGTTTAGTAGTGCCTTATGAGCACAAGACTCCGTAATAAGCCGGCTTCAAAACACCGGCAAGGTTAGGATTAATATCGCGCAGAGCCTAAGAGGCTCTAATTGCAGGCAGTTATCGCTGATCTCTCTGGTCAAGGCGGCGAGCGATGTTCTCAAAGAGACTGATCTGGTCCTCGGTGCCCTCGCTGGCGACCGGTTTACCGATGTCGGCGCCTTCGCGAATGGCTGTTGCCAGGGGGATTTCGCCAAGCAGGGGGACGTTAAGCCGCCGGGCAAGGTCCTTACCTCCGTCCTTGCCGAAAATATACTCGCGTTGGCCGTTAACTTCGAAGTAGGCCATGTTTTCAATTACACCCACTACCGTGAGGTTGGTCTTATCAGCGACCTTGGCAACGCGACCGGCCACATGGGTTGCGGTGGCTTGGGGGGTGGTGACTACAAGCAACTCGGCTGATGGAACGGTCTGGGCAATAGTGATAGTCACATCGCCGGTGCCGGGCGGTAGATCCATGAAAAGGTAGTCCAACTCATCCCACATGACGTCGGCGAGAAACTGTTTAATTGCCTTGTGCAGCAGGGGACCGCGCCAGACCACCGGCTCATCCTCATTTATGAAAAACCCCATGGACACGATCTGGATGTTGTCACCCTTGCGAAGGGGTATGATCTTGTCGTCGATGACTGTCGGCTGACCATCAACACCTAACATTCGGGGCAGCGAGAAGCCGTAGAGATCGGCGTCGAGAACACCCACTTTACGACCCAGTCTGGCCATGGCTACCGCTATGTTGGCTGTAATCGTGGATTTGCCGACTCCCCCCTTGCCAGAGGCTACTGCAATAAAGCGCTTGGCATAAGTAAGCTTTGGGGGCTGGTCCGTCTCCGGTCGCCGGCCGTGGCCCAACTTCTGTTTGAGGCGCTCCAGTTCTTCGTCGGACATGGCGTCAAACTTGACGCGCACCGATGTCACACCGTCGATAGCGCTCACCCCCGCGGTAATGTCTTCACGGATCTTTGCCTTCATGGGGCAGTCGGGGGTGGTGAGGTTTATTTCGACCGTTACATCACTACCCTCTATAGTGATCGACTTAACCATATCCAGTTCGGTCAACGGTTTTTTCAGTTCGGGGTCTTCAATTCCTGCGAGTACGTTCATTACGGTATCTTTGGTCAGCATGTCAGCCTCGTTGGGTAACAGGGTTGCCTCATGTATCCTCTTTGCGGCGCCGTCGTCCGAAATATCGGCGGCTCACGTCCGCTCACGCCGCGTTCAGTCCACCAACGGCAGGGTCTGTCACCTGCCGCAGCCCAAACGCCGGGGCCAATATAATCAAATCCTGTATGAATTAAAGGGATAAGTTAACAGAAAGCGCCTCGCTCGGTGCGATTTTGGAGAGCATAGGCCATGATTTGGGGCTGTAACTTGGTGTCACCCGTCTGTTTGTGCTGTCGGTTCCCGTCGGTGAATGGCAGCCGCCTTATAGTATATGAATGGCGAACCGGCAGACGTCATCGCCCAGCATGACGGATTTGACCAACTCTACCCTGACGGGTCTCTCTATGATCGCCTCCCAGATCTTCTTGTACCAGCCGCCGCCGCAGTAGCAGTGGGTGGGTGAAATTTCTTCTGTGCTTGCCCGGGCGAAATCACAGTGGCAGTAGTAGAACCTTTGCTCCCGGTCGGTCTTGGCGGCGGCATGCTCAGCCGGGTGGCGCGGCGCCTTGGTACAGAAGATAACATCTTTATTTCTAATCGGCTTGATGAAGAACGGATTGCGATATATTTTCTCTATGAGCCGGTCGATGTCGCCGGTCTGTCTGTAGAAGGCGCGTAGTTCCTCGAGGGGTGCCTCGGTGTGAGGGCAGGAACAGGCGGTCATAATCTGCAGGCGGGCGTCTTTGTCCGGCACTATTTCATCCAGGCGCTTTATTGCTCTACGTGCCCAGCAGGATTTTTCTTCAAGTGAGACAAGATTCCCGCATCCCTCTGTCACTGCGAATTGCCTCACAATAAATGTT
>JAGLXI010000119.1 GCA_023132995.1 Candidatus Zixiibacteriota bacterium
ACCTGGCCGACCAAGGATGAGTTGATCGGTTCGACTATCGTCACTATCGTGGTCTCGCTGATAGTGGCGCTGTTCATTGGAATCGTCGATCGCATCCTCTCGGTGATGGTGAGAGCGATATTCGGTGGCCCTGGAGGTTGAAAAACTGATGGCGATGCACTGGTACGCGGTTCATACCTATTCCGGGCATGAACAGAAGGCAAAGAGGTACCTTGAATCGGCCGTTGTCAACGCCGATCTTGAGGAGAAGTTTGGCCAGGTGCTGGTTCCCACTGAGGAAGTGACTGAGATGCGGCAGGGGAAACGGTCGACAACGACCAAGAAGTTCCTCCCCAGCTATATCCTGGTCGAGATGGATCTGGACAAGGTCACTCAGGAGTTGGTGGCGTCAACGCCGGGAATCACCAATTTCGTTGGCGGTGGGGGAAAACCGCGCCCGCTTAAGGAGCAGGAGGTAGAGCGTATCGTGGGCCAGATCGACCGCAGTCGGACCGAGGAGCCGACCGATTTTCCGTTCCAGGCGGGCGACATGGTCAAGGTTTGTGATGGCCCCTTTCTGGATTTCTCCGGCACCGTCAGCGAGTTCAACATGGAGCGGCGCAAGGTTAAGGTCATGGTATCCATTTTCGGGCGTCCGACGCCCGTAGAACTGGATTTCCTGCAGGTGGAGCAACTGAAAAAGTAGCGTTAACGCGCTCATTTTGGAGTAGAGAAAAAAGTGGCGAAGAAGATTGAAGGATACATAAAGCTGCAGATTCCTGCCGGGGGTGCTAACCCGGCTCCGCCGGTCGGCCCCGCTCTGGGTCAGCGCGGCGTCAATATCATGGAGTTCTGCAAAGCTTTCAATGCGCGCACCGAGAGCGGCAAAGGCATCCTCACACCGGTTATCATCACGGTCTACAAGGACAAATCGTTCTCGTTCGAGACCAAGACCCCGCCCGCATCCACGCTGCTGAAGAAGGCAGCCAAGGTACCCAAGGGGTCGGGCGTACCCAACAAGGATAAGGTCGGGCGCGTGACCGGCAAGCAGGTTCGCGAGATCGCCGAAGCAAAAATGCAGGACCTCAACGCCTCGTCGGTTGAGGCGGCCATGCTGATGGTTGAAGGCACGGCTCGTTCCATGGGTATCGAGGTTGACCGGTAGGTGAATACAGGTAGGATACTAATTCGCTGGGACCTGTTGCGGCTCGGCTGCTTACAGGGAGAATAGGAGTTTATGAAACGTTCCAAGAATTATAGGGAATTGCGCGAGAAGCTTGATCGAACCAAGAGATACTCGCTTGCAGACGCCCTGGAGTTGCTCAAGGGCAATCCGGTTGCGAAGTTCGATGAATCGGTGGAACTCGCGCTGAGGCTCGGCGTTAATCCAAAGCATGCCGATCAGATGGTCCGCGGGACGGTCGCGCTGCCTCACGGCACCGGCAGTGTCGTCAGGGTGGCCGTATTTGCCCAGGGTGAAAAGGCGACAGAGGCCGAGGAAGCCGACGCCGACGCCGTCGGGGCCGACGACCTGGTGGAGAAAATCCAGGGGGGATGGACCGATTTCGACGTCGCCGTGGCGACGCCTGATATGATGAGATTCGTCGGAAAATTAGGTAAGGTCCTTGGGCCGCGCGGCCTGATGCCAAACCCCAAAGCCGGGACCGTTACCCAGGACGTGGGTCGAACGGTCAGGGAGCTCAAAGCCGGACGCATCGAGTTCCGGGTAGACAAGCAGTCCAACATTGCAGCGGCGGTCGGAAAACTCTCATTTGACAGTGAGAAGCTGTTTGAGAATGTAGTGGCGTTCGTGGAAGCCATAAACCGCGCAAAACCGGCGACGGCCAAGGGCGCCTATTTCCTGGGGGCCTCGGTCTGTTCTTCCATGAGCCCCGGTATCAAGCTGGACTACCAGGGACTCCTGGCGTCAATGAAGAAGTAAGGTAAAGAGGAAACCCAACGATGCCCAATGTGGAAAAAACAGACGCGGTAGCAGAATACAAAAGGCTGTTTGAAGATTCCGGCTCCTTTTTTGTCACTGATTACCAGGGCCTGAACGTGGCCGACATGACTGATCTTCGGAGGAAACTCCGTGAGAACAACATTCGGCTTCTGATCGGCAAGAATACGCTGTTTCGTATCGCCGCCGACCAGGCCAGCATTTCCGGAATAAGTGACCACCTGCTGGGCCCTACGGCAGTGGCCTTTACCACCGAAGATCCGGCCATGGCGGCCAGGATCCTGCACGATTCGTTCAAGGAGAGAGAGCTGCCCCGGATGAAGGCCTTCTGGCTGGACAAGGTCGCCTACGACGCCGCCGATATCAGGCGGCTGGCCGATCTGCCCCCGAAGGATCAACTCTATTCTCAGGTTGTGGCTGCTGTTGAGTCGCCAATGACCAGCTTGGTCGGCGCTCTGGACGGCTTTTTCAGGAAACTGGTCGGGACTATTGACGCCCTTGCCCAGAAACGGGAGAGTGAATCGTAATTGAAGACGCAGCTGGCTGGCCGGTTTCAATCGGGATATACGAAGAATACGACAATAAGTGAAACAATTGATGAATATGTGAGGTTACTCAAGTGTCTAACGAAGCCATTGAAGAGATTGTTGACAAAATTGCTGTTCTGAGCGCAATGGATCTGGCTGGGCTGTCTACGGCGATCCAGGACAAGTTCGGAGTCACGGCTGTGGCTCCGGTTGCCGTTGCAGCCCTTCCAGGCGGGGCCGCGGCTGCTGAAGTTGAGGAACAGACGGAGTTCACTGTTGTACTTACCGGAATTGGAGACAAGAAGATCCAGGTCATTAAGGTCGTCCGCGAATTGACCACGCTCGGTCTTAAGGAAGCCAAGGAACTTGTGGAGAGTGCCCCGACCAACGTCAAGGAAGGGATTCCCAAGGACGAGGCGGAAAAAGTCAAGGAGAAGCTCGAAACCGTGGGGGCGATAGTAGAAATCAAGTAGTCTTCTTTTCGGGCTGCCTACGGTACAAATGCCTGTGGCCTGCAAAACTACAAGTGGTGGTTATTCTAAGAATCCCGTTATTGCACAAGGTTGGTTGATTGACTGTAAACTCGGCTTCCCGGAACGATGTTCGGGGAGAATAATGAAATAGATGACAGGATCATCCACGCCGCTGACAGAGATATCAACAGTTGGGTTGGTCTTCCGCAGGTGGCTGCCTGCCGGATGGGCCTGCTCATTATTTATTGTAGGAGGGTAATACTTTGGCTCGATCAGGAACGTTGACCCGACGGAGCTACGGCTCTCTGACTGACGCCACCGAAATGCCCAATCTTCTGGATGTTCAGGTCCAGTCATACCGCAATTTCCTCCAGCAGGATGTTTTCCCCGACAAAAGGGAACGAAAGGGACTGCATCAGATGTTCAGCGACATATTTCCGGTGACGGATGTCAAGGAGAACTTCTCTCTGGAGTATGTCAGCTACCATCTTGGCCCCACCAGATACACGATTCCCGAGTGCCGCGAGCGGAATATGAGCTATGCCGCTCCTCTGAAAGTCACTATGCGGCTGATTGCCCGTCAGGGCGAGGGCGAAGAAAAGGATGTCAAGGACATCATTGAGCAGGATGTCTACTTAGGTGAACTGCCGCTTATCACTGAATGGGGCACCTTTATTATCAATGGTGCTGAACGAGTGGTGGTCAGCCAGTTGCACCGCAGCCCGGGCGTCTTCTTCGGCGACGAGATCCATCCCAACGGCAAGAGGCTGTTCTCCGCCCGCATAATCCCCTACCGGGGAAGCTGGGTGGAGTTCAAGATGGATATCAATAACATTATGTACGCCTACATTGATTCCAAGAAAAAGCTCCCGGTCACCATGCTACTGCGCGCTCTCGGTTCCTCCACCGATGAAGAAATCATCGACCTTTTCTACAAAGTGACAAAACTGACGCTCAAGGGTAAGTCAGCAGAGGATGTTGAGGGGTCGTTTCTTGCGGAGACCACGATCGACAAGGAGACCGGAGAGGTTCTCTATCCGGCGGCGGAGCCGCTCACCGAGGCGGTCGCGGAGAAACTCATGGCAGCTGGCTACAAGGCGATCAGAATTGTCCACGAGAAAGAGCGACGGGAAGTGTTCGTCATACTGAACACGATTCGCAAAGACCCCACAAAGTCGCGCGAAGAAGCGCTGATGAAGATATACTCGCTTATCCGACCGGGGGAGCCGCCGACACTGGAGACAGCCGAGTCGTTGCTGGAGAAATTCTTCTTCTCGAGCAAGCGCTACGATCTGGGCGCCGTAGGCCGCCACATGATCAATCGGCGCATGGGTCTGGATATCCCTATGGAGACCACGACTCTCGACCAGAAGGACTTCATTGAAATCATTAGATACCTGGCCGGGCTCTGTAATGACGTCGGCCATACCGACGACATCGACCATCTGGGCAATCGCCGCGCCCGCACCGTCGGCGAGCTGCTCTCCAATCTGTTCTCGGTTGGCCTCTCCCGGGTGGCGCGCACGATTCGCGAGCGTTTGTCGCTGAAGGATCAGGACAACGTCACACCGCAGCTCCTGGTGAATGCTCGTACCGTCTCGTCGGTAGTGGAGACGTTCTTCGGATCGTCACAGCTATCGCAGTTTATGGACCAGACCAACCCGCTTTCGGAGCTTACGCACAAGAGACGACTGTCGGCGCTGGGTCCGGGTGGTTTGACACGGGAGCGGGCCGGGTTTGAAGTGCGCGACGTGCACCATACCCATTACGGCCGCATGTGTCCAATTGAAACACCGGAGGGACCAAACATCGGGCTGATAACGTCGCTGGCTACCTTTGCGCGAATTAACAAATACGGTTTTCTGGAAACTCCGTATCGGAAGGTCGTCAATGGCAAAGTGACCGACGAGATTGAATATCTCTCGGCCGATCAGGAAGATCGCTTCTATATCGCCCAGTGCAATGAACCCATCGGCAAAGGTGGAAAATTCGTCAACCAGCTCGTGGATGTCCGGCGGCGGTCCGACTACCCATCGATAGCCGCAGAGGAAGTCGGCTATATGGATGTCTCGCCGCGACAACTGGTCTCGGTGGCGGCTGCTCTGATCCCGTTCCTTGAGCATGATGATGCTAACCGCGCTCTCATGGGCTCCAACATGCAGCGCCAGGCGGTGCCGCTTCTGAGAACCCAGGCAGCCGTGATTGGGACCGGTATGGAATGCAAGGTCGCCGCCGATGCCGGCGCCGTGGTTTGCGCCAAGGAGCCCGGTACGGTAATCTACGCCGACTGCGAACGCATCGTGGTTCGCCCGGATGTAAAGACGCGGCTCGGACGTCTTGGCTATATCGAGGACACCGAGTACCGGTTGACCAAGTATCGCCGCTCGAATCAGGATACCTGTGTCGATTACAGGCCGGTAGTCAAGGAAGGCGACCGCGTCGAGACTGGTGGTATCATCGCCGACGGGCCAAGCGTCGATGCGGGAGAACTGGCTCTTGGCCACAATACCCTGGTAGCATTCATGCCGTGGCGGGGATACAATTTCGAGGATGCCATTATTCTCTCCGAGCGCCTTGTCCACGAAGATGTTTTCACTTCCATCCATATCGAAGAATACGATTTGCAGGTCCGTGACACCAAGCGGGGCTCAGAGGAGATCACCCGTGAGATACCCAACGTCTCCGAGGAAGCGTTGCTGAATCTCGATGAGAACGGCATCGTTCGCGTGGGTTCCGAGATCGAAGCCGGCGATGTCCTGGTGGGCAAGGTCACTCCCAAGGGAGAGACCGAGCTTTCTCCCGAGGAGCGGCTACTGCGGGCCATTTTCGGTGAAAAGGCCGGTGATGTTCGTGACGCCAGCCTCAAGGCGCCCCCCGGTATGAAGGGCGTGATCATTAAGACTCGGGTTTTCAGTCGCAAGGAGCGTACGGAAGAAGCCAAGAAACAGGATAAGCTCCAGATCTCTGAAATTAAGAAACTCTTCAACAAGCATACACACAACATCGTCACACTGCGCAGCCGCCAGTTGGGAGAATTGCTTGACGGAAAATCGTCACAGACAATTCGTTCCGCCGTTGAAAACAGCGTTCTGATCCGGGCCGGGCACAAGTACAAAGCGGATTTCTTTGCCGATTTTGACCTTGATAACGCCGTGGCGCCATCGGGCTACTGCACTGATGAGGCCACTAACAAGCGCGTGAACAGCATCATTGCGGAAGCGGCGCATCTTATCGAGGCCAAGAGACAGACGATGGAGGTTGAGGTTGACAAGGTTGTCCGCGGCGCGGAGTTGCCGCCCGGGGTCAAGCAGCTCGTCAAGGTCACCATTGCCATCCGCCGCAAGATATTGGTGGGAGACAAGATGGCTGGCCGCCACGGCAACAAGGGTGTCGTGTCCAAGATCGTGCCCACGGAAGATATGCCGTATATGGCGGACGGCACGCCCGTGGACATAATCCTGAATCCGCTGGGGGTGCCCTCACGAATGAACGTGGGCCAGATCCTTGAAACCCACTTGGGCTGGGCGGCCAAGAAACTTGGCGAGTACATCGCCACACCGGTTTTTGAAGGCGCCGACATTGCGGAAATCAAGAAGAAGCTGAAAGAGGCCGGTCTTCCTGAGGACGGCAAGACGACCCTGTATGACGGCCGCACCGGCGACCCGTTCGACAACCCGATCACGGTAGGCTATATCTACATGTTGAAGCTGTCCCACCTGGTGGACGACAAGATTCACGCTCGCTCGATCGGGCCGTACTCGCTGGTTACCCAGCAACCCTTGGGCGGCAAAGCCCAGTTCGGAGGGCAGCGTTTCGGAGAAATGGAGGTATGGGCGCTGGAGGCTTATGGCGCGGCCCATACCCTCCAGGAGATGCTCACGGTCAAGTCGGACGATGTGACCGGGCGCAGCCGGGTGTACGAGGCCATCGTGAAAGGGGAGAACCCACCCGAACCCGGCTATCCCGAGGCTTTCAACGTCCTTGTCAAGGAGTTGCAGGCGCTCGGCCTGGATGTCCGTCTGATTGAGGAATAGCCCGCGAGGAATGAGGAGAATAACTGTCCCGCCCGACGGTGGAGACAGGTGAGACTATAAGGAGTGAGCCATGGTCGATATGATGGATAACAGACCAGGTAAGAAGCCTGTTGAATTCTCAGCGATCCAGGTGCGGGTGGCTTCCCCGGACACCATCCTTTCCTGGTCGTACGGCGAGGTCACCAAGCCTGAAACCATCAACTACCGGTCATTCAAACCGGAACGGGACGGCCTTTTCTGCGAGCGCATATTTGGCCCCGTCAAGGATTGGGAATGCAACTGCGGCAAGTATAAGCGTATTCGTTTCCGCGGGATCGTGTGTGACCGTTGCGGTGTTGAGGTGACTCAGTCCAAGGTCCGCCGCGAGCGGATGGGTCACATCAAACTGGCCGTTCCGGTCTCCCACATCTGGTACTTCAAGTCGCTTCCTTCCCGGATCGGTCACCTCTTGGATCTGTCCATTCGGCAGCTTGAGAAGATACTCTACTACGAATCGTACTTAGTGATCGACCCCGGTAACTCTTCATACGAGATCGGAGACGTTCTTACCGAGGAGGAATTCATCGATCTGGAGGAAGCCGGCAAGACGTTTGACGCTCGCATGGGAGCCGAAGCGGTGCGCGAAATCCTCAAACAGATCGACATTGAGGAGGTCGCGGTTACTCTGCGGGCACAGGCCAAGGTGGAGACATCGGTTCAGCGGAAGAAGGATGTCCTGAAGCGGCTGCGGATTATCGAGTCTTTCCGCCAGTCGGACAATCGTCCGGAATGGATGATACTGGACGTCATCCCGGTTCTGCCGCCGGACTTGCGGCCGCTGGTCCCGCTTGAAGGCGGCCGCTTTGCCACTTCCGATCTCAACGATCTCTACCGGCGCGTCATCAACCGTAACAACCGACTCAAGAAGCTGATTGATATCATGGCGCCCGACGTGATCCTGCGCAACGAGAAACGCATGTTACAGGAGGCGGTCGACGCTCTGTTTGACAACGGCCGGCGTACCTATTCCGTCCGCGGCGACTCGCGGCGTCCGTTGAAATCGCTCTCGGACCTGCTGAAGGGGAAACAGGGCCGCTTCCGGCAGAATCTCCTGGGCAAGCGGGTCGACTATTCCGGCCGGTCGGTCATTGTCGTCGGCCCGGAGTTGAAACTGCATCAGTGCGGTTTGCCGAAGAACATGGCCCTGGAGTTGTTTAAGCCCTTCATCATTATGAAACTGGAAGAGAAGGGCTACGTTCAGACAGTCAAGTCGGCCAAGAAACTGGTGGAGAAGGAAAGGCCGGAGGTCTGGGACATTCTCGAGGAAATCATTGAAGACCATCCGGTGATGCTCAACCGCGCCCCCACTTTGCACCGGTTGGGGATTCAGGCCTTTTACCCCGTGTTGGTGGAAGGCAAGGCCATTCGCCTGCATCCTCTCGTATGCGCCGCCTTTAACGCGGACTTCGACGGGGACCAGATGGCTGTTCACGTGCCGCTCTCATTCGAGGCGCAGCTTGAGGCGCGAATTCTGATGCTGGCGACGAACAACATCCTCGTGCCCTCGTCCGGAAGGCCGATTGCGGTTCCCTCGCAGGATATCGTGCTCGGCTGTTACTACTTGACAAAAGTGAAAGAGGGAGACCGCGGCGAAGGCATGAGTTTCACCTCGCCCGAGGAGGCGCAGGCAGCTTATGACTGTAAGTATGTCAGTCTGCACGCTCTGGTGAACATACGAATAAACGGTCAGATCGTGAAGACAACTCTGGGGCGACTGATTTTCAATGACATATTTCCCAAAGACTCCCCGTTCTTGAATGATACCGTCAACAAGAGCAGGCTGGCCGACCTTATTGGAGACACCTATTGGCATCTGGGTCAGGATGAAACGGTCGCCTTCCTCGATCGCCTGAAGCATATTGGGTTCGAGTACGCGACGTTGGCCGGGGTTACCGTGTCCATCGACGATCTGGTCATCCCCGACGAGAAGGAGAAAATGATCGAGGCGGCTCGTGCCGACGTGCGCAAGGTCCAGAAACGGTACGAGCGCGGTGTCATCACCAACGGCGAGCGGTACAACCAGGTTATTGATACCTGGACCAGGGTCACCAGTGACATCTCCAGCGTCATGTTCGACAACCTGGCTGCCCAGAAGAAGGGCTTCAACCCGGTGTTTATGATGGCCGACTCTGGGGCCCGAGGTTCCAAAGAGCAGATACGTCAGCTCGCCGGCATGCGTGGACTCATGGCTCGACCGCAGAAGAAGATCACCGGCGGCGTGGGGGAAATCATCGAAAACCCCATTGTGGCCAACTTCCGCGAAGGTTTGACGGTGCAGGAGTATTTCATTTCGACTCATGGCGCCCGCAAAGGGCTGGCCGATACCGCTCTGAAGACGGCCGACGCCGGATACCTGACCCGCCGATTGGTGGATGTTGCTCAGGATGTGATTGTTCGGGAAATCGACTGCAACACGATCATGGGACTTGAGGTCTCCGCGTTGAAGGAAGGTGAGGAGGTAATCGTCTCCCTCAGCGACCGAATCCTGGGCCGTGTCTCGCTGGAAGATATCTTCGACCCGATTACTGACGAGAGGATTATTGAAGCCGGTCAGGAGATTAGAGAGGCTGAGGCCGTGGCTATCGAAGAGGCTGGTGTCGACATGGTCCGAATCCGTTCGGTTCTTACCTGCGAGGCGCGGCGCGGGGTGTGCGCCAAATGCTACGGTCGCAACCTCGGCAACATGAAGATGGTGGAAATCGGCGAAGCGATCGGAGTCATTGCTGCGCAATCAATCGGAGAACCCGGCACGCAGTTGACGCTCCGGACGTTCCATATCGGAGGTACGGCCGCTCGCATTGCCGAGCAATCACAGGTGGACGCCAAGTACGCGGGCACCCTGAAGCTGGAAAACGTGAAGCTCGTCGAGCGCGAAGACAAGACGGCCATGGTGATCAGCCGCGACGGCATTGGTGAGATTCATGTAATCGACGACAAGGGGCGCATTAGAACCAGGCTCAAGGTCCCTTACGGGGCCCATCTTCTCCATCCCGACGGTGGCCCGGTCAACAAGGGCGATGTGATCTTTGAGTCCGATCCCTACACTGGAATCATCCTCTCGGAAAGAGCCGGTAAGGTTCGGTTCAAGGACATTGAGCCCGATGTCTCCGTCCGCGAGGCTGTCGATAATCAGACCGGCCTGATCCAGTTGATCATCATCGACACCAAGGAAAAGAACATGTTCCCCACCATCCTCATTGAGGATTCGCGGGGCAAGACGCTGGGCAGCTATCGCATTCCGACCGATGCCCAGCTCCAGGTCACTGAAGGTCAGTCGGTCGTGGCCGGTGATACCCTGGTGAAGATGCCGCGCCTCATCTCGAAATCGCGCGATATCACCGGTGGTTTGCCTCGTGTCGCGGAACTATTTGAGGCGCGCCGGCCTCACGATCCGGCGGTGGTCTCGGAGATCGATGGGTATGTGGAGTTTGGCAAGGTCGTCCGTGGCCAGCAACAGATCATCGTCACGGGCGAACAGGACGAGACCAGGGATTATCTTGTGCCCCACGGGAAGCACCTGATGGTTCACGACGGCGATCGGGTCCAGGCCGGCAACCGTTTGTGTGAAGGAGCCATCGACCCCCACGACATCCTTGCCATTCTCGGTGTGTACGAGGCCCAATCCTACCTCGTGAACGAAATTCAGGAGGTCTACCGCCTTCAGGGTGTGCGCATTAATGATAAACATATTGAAATAATTGTCCGACAAATGATGCAAAAGGTTCAGATTGAACATGTTGGGGATACGAATTTCCTTGAGGGCGAACGAGTTGACAAGATGAAATTCGCCGAGGAAAACGCCAGGGTGATCGCCGAAGGGGGCGAGCCTGCAACGTCGACGCCCTTGCTTCTGGGCATTACCCGCGCGTCTCTTTCTACCGACAGTTTCATCTCGGCGGCATCATTTCAGGAGACGACCAAAGTCCTCACCGAGGCGGCCGTTGCGG
Source organism: Candidatus Zixiibacteriota bacterium (assembly GCA_023132995.1). Lineage (GTDB taxonomy): Bacteria > Zixibacteria > MSB-5A5 > GN15 > FEB-12 > JAJRTA01. The sequence continues at coordinate 10,960 of JAGLXI010000119.1, forward strand.
GTAAGGTCGATTACCTGGTCGGTTTGAAGGAGAATGTCATTATCGGTCACCTGATCCCGGCCGGCACAGGCGTCGAGCACTACCGGAGTCTTAAGGTTGTCCGCGATGAAGAAGAGGGCGAGGACGAGATTGCGGCCGTGTCCGTGGAAACTGAGGACAAGAGAATAACCATTGCCGACATTTTCAACAAAAACGCTTGACAGACCAGACGTAATTGGATAAGATGCAAGTCTGTTTAATAAATCCGGCATGGCCGGTTGAAGGATAATTAGGAGTTATATTGCCGACGATAAACCAGTTGATTCGCAAGGGTCGCAAGCGGGTTATAGAAACGACGAGAACACCCGCCCTGAAATCGTGTCCGCAGAAACGCGGCGTCTGTACGCGGGTTTATACATCCACGCCGAAAAAGCCCAACTCGGCGTTGAGGAAGGTGGCGCGAGTACGCCTGACCAACCAGATGGAGGTCACAGCATATATACCCGGGGAAGGACATAACCTGCAGGAGCACTCGATTGTCCTGATTCGCGGTGGACGTATCAAAGACCTGCCGGGTGTCCGCTATCACATAATCCGCGGGACCATGGACACCTCCGGCGTAGCCGACAGGAAATGCAGCCGTTCCAAATATGGCACCAAGAAGCCCAAAGCATAGGTAGCGGAAGAAAGTTTATGTCGAGACGGATTAGAATTGTTAAGCGCCAGGCGTTACCGGATTTCAGATTCGGAGACAAATTGGTGACTCAATTTGTTTCCTGTCTGATGAAAAGAGGCAAACGGGCGGTGGCAGAGCGGATCATATATAGTGCCATCGATACTGTCGAGAAGAAAACTGGCCAGGAAGGCCTGGAGATGTTTCGCAAGGCGGTCAACAACGTCAAGCCGGTTTTGGAAGTGAAATCCAGGCGCGTCGGTGGTGCCACCTACCAGGTCCCGGTGGAAGTCCGGGCGAACCGTAGGACAGCACTGGCGATCCGGTGGATGATTGCCTTCTCAGCCGCTCGAAGCGGCAAGAGTATGGCGGAGAAACTTGCGGCGGAGATTCAGTCCGCGGCCAACAACGAAGGCGCATCGATCAAGAAGAAGGAGGATACACACAAGATGGCCGAGGCCAATAAGGCCTTTGCACACTTCAGATGGTAGATGTGTTTTCGCTTGAACAGGTTGGCGGACGCAGGCGACTTTAGGATAACAGTTCATTAGTCTCGAAAGGGATCACGGTGACGTAAACCCGCGATACTACGACAAGTTGTCGACTTGGTTGTTCTATCCCTGCTGAATCGAATAACCGGGCGTTTCGCTACCCCAAGGCGTGTAACGCATGCGTTTTTCGCGCGAGTGATCAGACAGGGACTTTTTTTGTGTTAAGTGATATGAAACTGGACCACGTTAGAAATATCGGTATTATGGCTCACATCGATGCCGGCAAGACCACCACTACGGAGCGAATCCTGTTCTATACGGGAAAAACACACCGGATGGGGGAAGTGCATGAAGGCTCGGCCACGATGGACTGGATGGAGCAGGAAAAGGAGCGTGGTATAACTATAACCTCCGCCGCGACTACCTGTTTCTGGCGGGATCATACTATCAATATCATCGATACTCCCGGGCACGTTGACTTCACGGTCGAGGTTGAACGGTCTCTACGCGTTCTCGACGGCGCCGTGGCTCTCTTCTGCGCCGTTGGCGGCGTCGAGCCGCAGTCGGAAACGGTCTGGAGGCAGGCTGACAAGTATGGTGTTCCGAGGATTGCCTACATCAATAAGATGGATCGTACCGGGGCCAGTTTCGCCGACACAATCAACGCCATGAACAAGCGATTCGCCACCAGGTGCGTGGCCATAGCTATTCCGGCCGGCGAAGGGGAGATGTTCAGTGGTATCATCGACTTGATGGAGATGAAATTCCGGGTGTTTGACGAGGACTCCCAGGGAACTACGTTCGATGATCTGGAGGTGCCTTCTGATATGCGGCTGGTGGCAAACGAGTACCGTGAGAAACTGCTTGAAGCAGTGGCGGAATACGATGACCAGCTTCTGGACCAATTCCTCCACGACCAGGAACTGGACCCGGCTCGGGTGATGCAGGCAGTCCGAAGGGCTACCATTGCGTCCGATATGGTGCCCGTGCTGTGTGGCTCGTCGTTCAAGAACAAGGGTATTCAGAAGCTGCTGGACGCCGTCGTGGATTTTCTGCCCTCGCCGCTGGATCTTCCGCCCGTGAATGGGTATATGCCGGGGCGTCCGAACAAGCTAGTAGTGCGGCGGCCCGATTCCACCGAACCGGCCGCGGCGCTGGCGTACAAAATAGTGACCGACCCGTTTGTGGGGAGACTGACTTATATCCGCGTGTATTCGGGCACTATCGTGGCCGGTTCTTATGTGTTGAACGCGAGATGCGGCAAAAAGGAGCGCATAGCCCGCTTGCTGCGCATGCATTCCAACAAGCGGGAGGATATCAAGACCGCCGAAGCCGGGGATATCGTAGCTGCTATTGGTTTGCGACATACTACTACCGGAGACACCCTTTGCAGCACCAAGCACCCCGTGATTCTGGAGAGCATGACTTTCCCGGAACCGGTCGTCTCCGTCTCTATTGAGCCGAAGACCCAGGCCGACCAGGACAAACTGTCTGATGCCCTGGCCCGGCTGGCCGAAGAAGATCCCACATTCCGAGTCAGATATGACCAGGAAACCGGCCAGACCATTATCAGCGGTATGGGGGAGCTGCATATTGATATCCTGACCGACCGCCTCATCCGAGAGTTCAAGGTTGCCGCCTCGGTGGGTCGTCCGTCGGTGGCTTACAAGGAGGCCATCACGGCCGCCGTGGAGTGCGAGGGCAGGTTTGTGCGCCAGACCGGAGGCCGGGGGCAATACGGACATGTCAATCTCCGTCTGAGTCCTACTAAAGACGGCTCCGATTTCCGATTTGAGAACAAAATCATTGGCGGGGCCATTCCCAAACAGTATATTCCGTCGGTCGAGAAGGGCGTCAAAGAGGCCATGAGCGGTGGTGTCCGAATGGGCTACCCGCTGATTGGCATTTACTGCGAGTTGTTAGATGGCAGCTATCACGACGTCGACTCGCACGAGGGCGCTTTTCGCATAGCCGGTTACATGGCTCTACAGAACGGCGCCAGAAAGGCTGGCCCGGTGCTGCTGGAGCCGATTATGGATGTGGAAGTGGTGGTCCCTGAAACGTACATGGGCGCGGTGGTCGGCGACCTCAATACGCGCCGGGGAAAAATAAACGGAATGGTTCCCCGCGGCGAGGGTACTGTTATTGCCGTTACCGTTCCTCTGTCGGAGATGTTCGGATACGCTAATACGCTGCGCAATCTGTCTCAAGGCCGGGCGGTTTTCTCGATGGAGTTCTCCAAGTATCTGCCGGTTCCTGAGGAAGTGACACAGAAGATATTTGAACAGGTGAAGACATAACGGAGGAAGTCAGAGAGCATGGCGAAGGAGAAATTTAAACGGACGAAGCCGCACGTGAATGTTGGTACTATAGGTCACGTTGATCATGGTAAGACGACGTTGACGGCGGCGATGACGATGGTGCTGGCTCGCAAGACGGGCACCGAGGTTCGGTCGTTTGATTCGATTGACAATGCTCCTGAGGAACGGGAGCGGGGGATAACGATAGCAACGGCGCACGTGGAGTATGAGTCTGACAAGCGTCATTATGCCCATGTGGATTGTCCCGGGCACGCGGATTATGTAAAGAACATGATAACGGGTGCGGCCCAGATGGACGGAGCGATACTGGTGGTATCGGCGGCGGATGGTCCGATGCCACAGACGCGGGAGCACATATTGTTGGCGCGTCAGGTAGGCGTCCCGTACATCGTGGTTTACATGAACAAGGTGGATCAGGTGGACGATCCGGAGCTTTTGGATTTAGTGGAGCTTGAGGTTCGCGATTTG
>JAGLXI010000012.1 GCA_023132995.1 Candidatus Zixiibacteriota bacterium
GTTCTCGTGATGACCCCTGATCAGAATCCCAACTTCCTCAAAGCCACTGATATGATAGACGCAACTCTGGCCGAGTATCGGATGGCGCTCCACAAGCTCTCTTTCACTCTGCAGGTACCGATTCGGGCTCTTAGCAATGGTCTTGTCCGGCAGGTTGATCTTGCCGATGTCGTGCAGGAACGCTGCGACAACGATGTCCTGGTATTCTTTTGGACCCAAATCGAAGCCTTTTAGGACTCTCTTGACCAGCGCACCCACGCGTTGTGAATGGCTGCCGACCTCCTTGTAACGCAGTTCAACGATGGTGGAAAAGGCTTTGATGGTCTCCATGAAGCTCTGATTTAGCTCCCTGTGTTTGGCCCTGACCTCGGCGGTCCGCTCTGCCACCTGCTGCTCTAACGTTGTGTTGAGTTGCTTTAATTGATCGTTTTGTTGCTGCGTGATTTCGTGAAGCCGCCTGTTCTCCACCCCGATGGTCTGCATATCCAGGGACTCTCTGATCCGGCTGAGGAGGAATTCATTGTCCCACGGTTTGTTGAAATAGTACTTAACTGCGCCCTCGTTGATGGCTCTGACGGTTACCTCAATATCTGCGTACCCGGTCATAAGTACCCGTATTGAATCCGGCGCCACTTTTTGAGACTGCTGCAAGAACTCCACTCCTGTCATGCCCGGCATTCGCTGGTCTGAGATTATCAGTGAAACCTGTCGATCCCTGAGAATCTCCAGGGCCTCGGCGCCACCGGTTGCGGTTAACAGATCAGCATCAAGATCGACCATGAGCCTCGATAAAGCTTTCAGAATGCTCTCCTCGTCATCGACAATCAATATGGCGTGTCTGAACTCGGTCTGCATATCACGTCTCCTCAACGGGTTCTATGTCGGCTTTCGAGATCTCCGCAGTCTCACAGAGCGTGACGAGGTCTGAAGCGCAATAGTATAGTCCTATGATTCCCGCGCCGTGCGGAAGAGGTGAGCACACAATGCACACCCCGTCATGCGTCGGCATCGCGCTGGTGACGCGCTCCTGTCGCTGGAGTGCTTCTCTGATGGTCTCCATGACAGCAGCCGACACCATCTCGCGGGCAGGCTGGCCGAGCCCCGTACGGGAATTAGTGAAATATCGCTCAGCAGACTGATTTGCATACACCAGGTTCTCCTCGCCGTCCACACCGATCACGCCGACGGGAAGAAGATTCAGGATGTTCTGAGCAACATGCAGGGCCCGGTTCTTCACCTCCAGGTCGCGCGTCCTTTCGGCAACCTTCTCCTCGAGAGATTGCGCCACCGCTTCAAGCTCCCTGTTTTGTTCTCGCAAGGCTGTCTCAAGTATCAGGTTCTCTTGCAGAAGGTCGTATTGCTCGAAGGCTCGCATGATAGTCGTCAGCAAGTCGTGATCGTTCCATGGCTTGGCGACAAACTTGTAGATCTCTCCTTCATTGATAGCCGCAACAATGGCCGCCACGTCAGCGTAACCACTCAGGATTATTCTGATGGTATCGGGATGTTTCGCTTTGACCTGTGCCAGGAATTCGACACCGTCCATTTCCGGCATTCGGAAGTCGGAAATGACCAACTGGATATTATGCTTCTCAAACATTTCAAGGCCGTCAGAGCCGGACTGGGCGGTCAGAATCTTGCAGTCGGTTTCAAACAGCAACCGCTTCAGCGACCTGAGCACATTGGGTTCATCATCAACAATAAGAAGTGTACGGCACGCATCAGTCATCACGAATGCCCTCCAACGGAAGGGAGATCACAAACTCGGCACCAACGCCGACGTCGGTGTTGACGCTTATGGTACCGCCGTGCTTTTTGACGATATCGTAGGCCAGGCTCAGACCGAGGCCTGTCCCCGAGCCGACCTCCTTGGTCGTGAAAAACGGCTCAAATATCTTGCCGACATTCTCTGTCGGGATACCGGTGCCATTGTCCCCGATTGAGATATTGATATTCGTATCGTCGGCCCACGTTCTTATGCGAATGCGGCCCTCTGTATTCTTCGTTGCGTGGCCGGCATTTACGAGCATGTTCATGAACACCTGGTTGAGCTGGTTGGGGATGCAGTACAATTCGGGGATGTCGCCCAGGTCCTTTTCTACGGTACAGTGGTATTTGAGTTCGTTCCACACCATGTTGAGAGTGCTTGCGAGTCCCTCGTTGAGGTTAGCATGCTCCTTTTCGGCGCGGTCGACTCGAGAGAAGCTCTTCAGATCGACCACGATGTTCTTCACGCGCGTAGTGCCCTCCGTGGATTCATCGACGGCATCAACGAAATCAGTCAGGATTTCAAGTAGGCTGTCTTTGTCTTCATCCTGCCCCGGTGTGGCCATTTCTACATAGTTGCGGATCTTGTTGAGATACTTGGTCATCGTATTCAGATTGGAGCTGATGAAGCCGATCGGATTGTTGATCTCGTGGGCCACGCCTGCCGCAAGAGTACCGATGGCTGCCAGCTTATCAGCTTGAACAAGTTGTTCCCGGCTCCTATGGTAGTCTGTGACGTCCTGGACCAGCCCGACCACCCCAGAGACGAGGCCCTGGCGATCGTGTAAGGGTACTTTTGTTGTTACAATCCACCTCGTAACTCCCTCAGCGTCTTTAATCTGTTGCTCATGGTCCGTAACCTGTCGATCCTTATCCATGACCGCTTTGTCAGACAGATGGTATGAGTCGGCTGTATCCCACGGGAAAATATCATAGTCCGTCTTACCAACTAATTCATCTAACGGCATCCCGACTTTGTCGCGGAAGGCTCTGTTGGCAACCATGTACCGGTGATCGATATCCTTCAGGTAGACCATTGCGGGAACAGTATCAATCATGGCCATGTAGCGCGATACCGCCTGCTGGAATTGCTGCTCCCGCTGCTGTTTCTCTGTTATGTCCCTGACTATCCCGACAGCATGCCAATGATGCTGCAACCTCAAACCGGATACAGATATCGAAATCGGAAACCGGCTGCCATCTTTTCGCACCGCCTTCAACTCGACGGTTTTTCCGACTGCCGGACCTGTTCCGGTTTCTCGGAACTGTTTGAAACCTTTTACAAAGAGCTCCCGGTACTCCTCCGGCATTAGCAGCGAGTGGCAGTTCTGCCCTATCGCCTCGGATTCGGAATGACCGAACATTCTTTCAGCAGCAGGGTTCCAGAATGTGATTGCTCCCCCGCTATCTATTATGATGATGGCATCCTGAGTCGAATCGGCAATCGCGCGCAGCCTTTCGCTGGCCTGCACTTCCCGTCGTGCACGATTCTGATCAGTGACATCTATGTAATACTCCGCAACCGCCGACACTTCCCCATCTGAATCGAGGATCGGATATGTGTGGATGTGTAGTACCTGGTCATCCCCTGAGGGTCCGGTGCGGATATGCTCCACCCTGCACGGCTGCCTGGTCTCTTTGACCATCTTCAAAGGGCATTGATGTTCAGGTTGCGAGCACGGCTTGCTCAGGCCGTGTATCACCTTGTGGCATTTAGGATGGGCATCTATGTCCGACAGCCCGGCAGCAGGATTTGCGTACTTGATTGTGAAATCGTGCGCATCGATTACATACACGGGATGCGGCAGTGACTCCACCAGTACTTGGAAGGAGTCGAACGGCCCCTTGCCCTTTTCGTATGTTGTCTGGTGGCAGCGTTCCTCAACGGCGTCAGCATAGGCACGATTGGCGCTCGCCGAGTCTGAGAGCTTGTCATGGGTTGCTATGCTCTTAGGCATTACGCACTGTCCTCCACAATGGCCCCAGCAGCACGCTGTCGGGCTGGTGATGCAGCCGCGGAACCCGGGCGTTCAAGCAGCCGACTGCACATTATTGCTCTGTTTCTAATAGATCGGCCAGATTGTCCAGTCTCTTAACATCGGTATATGACTGGGCCTCGAGGGGCAATAGTCTTCCGTTTTCTGAATCTCTTTCTCCAACTCAAACAGGTACTGTAACTGAAGCAATATCGAAAGGATTCTCAAGAACCCGATATATACCGGTCGGTTCGTTTGGAGGGGCACCAGTTTCCGGGGGATACACGAACCGATGGTATCTGAGAAGCTATTCGACGAAGTCCAGGCACAGTTCCAAAAGTGTGGCAAACCAAAAGCAAGCACTCGGTGGTTTGCTTTCAAGGGGCTGCTGACGTGCGGATACTGCGGGTGTGCCATCACGGCTGAACTCAAGAAGGGGAAGCCTTAGCCAGACTGTCGGCGAGAAGGCCCATGTTGCTGCGTACGCTACTTTCGAACCGCACCATGAAGGGGATAACCCTTTGTCCCACACACAACAAACCCTTCAACCTAATTGCTGAAGGGGGCGCAGGTGACAAAAAGCTGGGAGACAGGGATTCGAACCCCGATTCCACGGTCCAGAGCCGTGTGCCCTACCATTGGACTATCTCCCAGTACGGTATCTATGTCGGCAGCCACCGGGCACGCTGAACCGCGCCGATCAGCCACCCGCCAAATATAGGAAAGTGCGCCCACTTGTCAAGACCCTATCACGATTGTGCTGCCTGTTACTTGACCGCAGGAAACCGCCGCACGATGAGTGCTTTCCCCTTAATACGAAAAACAGCCCGGCCTTTCATTATACGGTTGCGCAAGCCACGACTGTCGCCGCGTCTGATAACGACATCCCCGGCGGCGTATTCCGTTCCCCGGCATGACAGACGGATCGTGCTCGAAACCGGTATCACCGATACCATGTCGCCGACGCAATCCACAAACGTCCTGGCGCCGTCATCCACAAGTACGGCCTCCCAGCGAACGGCCACCAGCCTGACCCTGGGTGGCGGGCGTCGCTTGCGAAATCGGCGCCCCACATCAAGGAGCATCAGGTTGCCCAGGAAGTGGTCAATCTCTCCCACGCCGGGAGATACCACATCGACCGCGTGAGCCCCGGCCTCGAGGCAATACTCCAGCGCCAATTGGGCGTCGGTCTTGTCCTTGCGGCTTGGGAACTTCACCACCCTCGTGCGTGGCGAGAGATCAGCAGGGACCTTTCCCAGCGAATCCATATCGCCGATGAGCAGGTCGGGAACAAGACCGGCCTTCCGGAAGAACCGATAGCCGCCGTCGACTGCCACGAGATATTTCCCCCGGCACAGACGACAGTAGAATTCAACGTGGCGGCGGTAGTAAGAGCCGTGAAGAAATAGAACGCAGTCCTTCATGCGTATCAGGAAGTCAGCAGCATGGCAGCCGCGCCCAACAGCGCCGTTTTATCGTCGAGGATCACCCCGACCGGGATATCGGCCAGCAGCGCTTCCATTTTGCCCTTCTTGACGAAGCGGCGCATGAAACGTCCCTGATCCATGGCCGCAATAATATGAGGCGCAATCACACCACCGAGATAAATGCCGCCCAGAGTCATGCCTTTCAAGGCCAGGCCGGCCACTTCGGAGGCGTAACACCCGACAAACAAATCAAGCGCATTCACCGCCACCGTGTCCCTGCCGGAGAGCGCGTGCTCTATGATTGCAGACGATTTGTCCCGGGCTTTCTTGAACCAGTCCGGCATGACGGCCCGTTCGCGCTCGAGCATGAACAGGTAGATCGACACCATGCCCGAGAGGCTGATCACATCCTCGACCTCGACATAGCCCTGCTGCGCGTACAGGTATTCCCACAGTCCCACTTCGTCCTGACTGCCCGGCGCGAAACCAGCGTGGCCCCCCTCCGAAGCGTACGGGATGTACCGGTCTCCACCGAACAGAATCAGCGCCTCGCCAAGTCCGGCTCCAGCCGCCAACAGACCGATATTGCCCTGGCGAGCCTGGATGCCCTCGTTGATTGTGTAGAACCGATCCTTCTTCAGGACAAACAGCCCGTGGGCGGTAGCAACCAGGTCGTTGACCAGCCGCACGCGTTCAAACGAAAACTTTCTCTGAAGCGACGAACCGCTCAAATACCAGGGAAGGTTGGTGGTTCTCACTTCGTCATTGATCACCGGTCCCGCCACACCGAGGCACAACGCTTCATCATCCCCTGGGTACTGCTTGAGATAGCGGCTGAGAATGGCTTCGAAATCCGAGAAGTCCCTGTTGTTGAAGGCGGATCGGTCATAGAGATATACTTCGCCCTTGCGTTCCCTGACCCGGGCCAGGTTTACCGTCGTCCCGGAAACGTATCCTGCCAGCATACTTTTGTGTCGTTCGGTCTCAGTCATCCAGTGCGCCGGTCAGTTTAGTCGGTTCCGTATCGATTGACAAGGTGTTTCTGAGGTGCCACAGAGTCGAAACACAACCGCCAACAGTGGTCATTTCTGAAGCCCATGCACCATCTTCACGAGGGCGGCGCGGTCGGGGGCTCGGAAGAAGGCGGTGCCCATCACGAGTATGTCCGCTCCCGCCGAGACCACGCGCGACGCGTTATCGGCGTCCACCCCGCCATCGACCAATATCCGGGTAGACAGGCCGGACCTGTCAATCGCCTCGCGGGCAGCGGTGATCTTGGGCAAGACCGATTCTATGAAATGCTGCCCGCCGAAGCCGGGGAAAACCGACATCACGAGCAGGATGTCAAAACCCGCCAGATACGGCAGTACCGCCTCCACAGGCGTGTCCGGGTTCAACGAGATACCGCACTGGACGCCAAGCGCTTTTATTTGCCTGGCGAGCTCAACAGGATGAGGATGTACCTCGATATGGAATGTGACAGCATCCGCGCCCGCTTTGACAAATGGCTCGATGTACTTTTCCGGCTGAGACAGCATGAGGTGCACATCCAGGAAAAGGTCTGTCTCGCGGCTGATGGCCTCCACGACAGCCGGCCCGAACGATATATTCGGTACGAAGTGACCGTCCATGATATCCAGGTGAAGCATGTCCGCTCCGGCAGAGGTAGCATCGGACACTTCTTCGGCAAGGTGAGCGAAATCCGCCCCCAGAACTGACGGTGCGATCTTGGCCATGGCTGGAAGGTCGCCAATATCAGCAGGCAACGCAATCAAAAAGCAGCGGTGCAGTTGTCATGGCCGGCGGGCAGAAACCGCCCGGAGGCTACAGGTACGCACAACCGAACTGCGATTTGCTACCGGACGGATTCCTGGTTGGCCAGTACAATCCGCGCGTTGCGTTGAAGACCCTCTAACTTGGGACGGGTGAGCGATGTTCCCGCGGTGAGGCTGAGAAACTCTTCTGTCGTCCGAAGGTTCAGTATTTGTTTTGCGTCTATGAATTCCCCCAGGCCGCTGTGCGGTAGAAGCGCGGCGTGGCTGGTTACCACGGCCTTCTCGTTCAGCGGACAGACTTCCTGGCAGGTGTCGCAACCGAAGATCCGGTTTCCCATCGGGCCGGCAAACTCCTCCGGTATCTGCAAATGGCGCTCGATTGTCCAGTAGGAGAGACACCGCCGTGAATCTATCGTTTTTTCATCAATTATGGCTCCCGCGGGGCAGGCGTCGATGCAGCGGCGACAGGTACCGCAGCGGCCGTGATCGCCGGGCCGGATATGGTCCGGTTCCAACTCGAGCGAGGTCACGATTTCCGCAAGGACGATCCAGGAGCCAAACCGCCGGTTTATCAGCATGCTGTTCTTGCCGATAAACCCCAGCCCCGCTTTCTCGGCGTAGGCCCGTTCAAGAAAAGGCCCGTAGTCCACCCACCACTTGAAGCGGCCGGCCGCGTCGGACTGCCTGACAACCTCCCTATCCATCTCGTACCGGATGCGCCTGATCAGGCTCTCGGTCATGCGCCCGACCACCTTGTGGTAATCCCTTCCGCGGGCGTGACGGGATACTCGCCCGTGCCCGGCCGGCGACTGCGGGGAATTGGGCACGTAGTAGTTAACGCCAAGCATGACGACCGACCGCACGTTATCCATCAACGTCGATGGATCCTCACGCCTCCCCGCCGAAGTCGCCATCCAGTCCATGTCGGCATGGTAGCCCCCGGCCAGCCACCGGTGGTACTGCTCCACGGCGTCCGGAATGACATCCGCCGTGGTGATCCCGCAGAGGTCGAACCCGGCTTCGGCCGCCAGGCGCTTTATGTCGGACGATGTAATCATGGCGCTAACAGGCTGTCTAAAACTCGGAACAAGGGAGAAGACAGCAACTTCCTTTCGCTACATGTCGTTCCCACTCCTCCGTCATTCCGGGCTTGACCCGGAATCCATCCTGGATTCGAGGACTGGATGCCCGCCTTCGCAGGCATGACAGGGAAGATGGATACGCATGTCCGCTGGTATGACGAATCTGTTGGTTCCCGAGTATGATAAAATGTTTTTTCAACGATCTGTTTGGTTTACAATAGACAATCAGTTATTGCGACTCACTTTGTCAAATAATTTCCTGGACACAACTCCAAAACAGAATTATACGAAAAAAACCGGCCTGAACCATAGCCAATTCCCGCTTCCGTGTTGGCGCGTGACTCACGAAAAAAGGCGGGCCGTAACCCGCCTCTTGAATGCTACTGCCGGTCGGCTACTTTTGCACTTCATCCATCAGGTACTTGTGCATTGCCCTTGCGGCTACCTTGCCCGCACCGGCCGCCAGGATCACCGTGGCGCCACCGGTGACGATATCCCCACCGGCGTAGACACCCTGGCGCGAGGTCCGCATCGTTTCCTCGTTGACGACGATGTTGTTCCAGCGGTTGGTTTCCAGACCGGGTGTCGTTTTCGGAATCAACGGGTTGGAGGAGTTGCCGATTGCCACCACTACCAAGTCGACCTCCATGACGAAATTGGAACCCTTAATCGGCACCGGTCGCCGCCGACCAGAATCATCCGGTTCGCCGAGTTCCATGCGAAGGCATTCCATCGCCTTTACTATGCCGTCGTTGTCGCCCATGAACGCAATCGGCGTTGTCAGCAGATGGAACTGCACACCTTCCTGTTTGGCGTGGTGGATTTCTTCGATTCGGGCGGGCATCTCTTTTTCGCTGCGGCGATAGACAATGTAACCGTTGTCCGCACCAAGCCTGAGCGCCGTGCGTACGGAGTCCATCGCGGTGTTGCCGCCGCCGAGAACGGCCACGTTCCGGCCATGGATGATCGGTGTGTCGTTGTTCGGGAAATCATAAGCCCGCATCAGGTTGGCCCGCGTAAGATACTCATTGGCCGAATAGACGCCGATCAGGTTCTCGCCCGGGATTCCCATGAAGGTCGGCAGGCCGGCGCCGGTACCGATGAAAACGGCGTCGTAGCCCATCTCGAACAG
>JAGLXI010000120.1 GCA_023132995.1 Candidatus Zixiibacteriota bacterium
GACAACGTGGGTTTGCTTCTTCGCGGAGTTGACAAGGACGCGCTTGAGCGTGGCATGGTTCTGGCGGCGCCTGGTTCGGTGTTGCCTCACACGAAGTTTTTGGCTGAGGTCTACATATTGACGAAGGAGGAGGGCGGTCGTCACACGCCTTTTTTCACGGGTTATCGGCCGCAGTTTTATTTTCGGACGACGGACGTGACGGGGATAGCGCATTTGCCTGAGGGTATCGAGATGGTGATGCCGGGCGACAACGTGACGATGGACATAGAGTTGATAACTCCGATAGCGATGGAGAAGGAGCTTCGCTTTGCAATTCGCGAGGGCGGTCGCACAGTCGGAGCCGGTGTCATCGCCGAGATCAAGGAATAGCGAAAGCAAAGGTTTACGATGGACGTGCAGAAAATCAGGATTCGTCTCAAGGCCTACGACCATTATGCGCTTGACAGATCCACCAAGGAGATCGCTCGTACTGTTCTGCGCACCGGGGCCAGGATTGTCGGCCCGGTACCGCTGCCGACCAAGCGAACAGTGTACACGGTGCTGCGCTCGCCGCACGTGGATAAAAAGTCGCGGGAGCAGTTTGAGACACGGATACACAAACGACTGATGGACATCTACGACACGACGCCGCAGACGGTCGACGCCCTGATGAAACTTGATCTGCCCGCCGGTGTTGACGTGGAGATAAAGACCTGATGGGACAGACTACTGCAAAGGAGATCCTGGGCCAAAAGATCGGGATGTCCCGCGTCTTCACGGAAGCGGGAGAGGCCGTTCCCGTGACCGTGATCGAAGCCGGCCCCTGTCCTGTGATCGCCGTCAAGACGATCGCCAGGCACGGCTACGACGGCTACCAGGTGGGTTTCGGGGTTCGCCACAAGAACCGTGTCACCAAGCCGCTGGCCGGCCAGTTTGCAGGGGCCAAAGTGGAGCCGACACAGTACCTCCGGGAGATTCGCTGCGACATCGGAGAGTTGAAAATCGGCTCGGTTCTGAAGGTTGGCATGTTTAAGGTCGGCGAGCGTATCGATGTGACCGGCGTCTCAAGAGGTCTTGGTTTCGCCGGGAGTATGAAACGCCATCATTTCTCCGGCGGCCAGAAGACTCACGGTCAGTCGGATCGAATGCGTGCACCGGGGTCTATCGGTCAGTCATCATACCCGTCGCGTGTGTTCAAGGGTATGCGTATGGCGGGACGGATGGGTAACCGGAAGGTTACGACGCTGAACCTGGAGATTGTCGACATTATTGAAAACGAAAACCTGATGCTGGTAAAGGGCGCTGTTCCGGGATTCCGGGGGAAACTCGTCAAGATACGCAGCACCAATCGCGGCTGACGGCGGATATAAGACGATGAACGTGAAGCTTTACAATCAGAATGGTGAAGAGATCGGGACGGTCGAGTTGAAGCCGGAACTGTTCGAGGTCGAACCCAATGAGGCCCTGGTCCACCAGTATATCGTAAACTACCTGGCCCGGCAGCGGCAGGGCAATGCCAGCACCAAAGGCCGCACCGACGTTAGGGGCGGCGGTCGCAAACCGTGGCGTCAGAAAGGCACCGGTCGAGCTCGGGCGGGTACTATTCGTTCACCCCTGTGGCGTGGCGGCGGTATTGTCTTTGGCCCGAAGCCGCGCAGCTACGGCAGCAACCTGCCGCGCAAGATGAAACGTTGCGCCATCCGGTCGGTCTTCTCGGACAAGGCCCGGAGTGAGCGAATCAAGGTTCTTGACCGCATCGAGCTGGAGGAAACGAAGACCAAAGCCTTTGTGAATATGATGACCAAGCTGGATATTGAGGGGAAGAAGTGCCTCGTGCTTGATGAGACACCCAATGAGAAGCTGGTCCTGTCCTGTCGCAACGTACCGCGGGTAAAATATTGCCGCGCCGCTCTTACCAACGGCTACGACGTCCTTAACGCCGATTACGTCGTGTGTACCAAGGCGGGGTTGGAGAAGCTGCAGGAGGTGTTCGGATGAAATCTGATCTCCGCCACATAATCAGGAAGCACGTGGCCACCGAGCGCACCACCCGTTTGCGTGAGAAGAACAATGAGTACGTGTTTGAGGTGGACAAGAAGGCCAACAAGTTCCAAATCAAGGAGGCCGTGGAGGACGCTTTCAGAGTGAAAGTCGACTCCGTACGGACCATGATTGTCGCCGGTAAGGTGCGGCGTATGGGACGCAACGAAGGCAAGACGTCGACCTGTAAGAAAGCCGTTGTCCGGCTCAAGAGCGGCCAGGCCATATCGATTTTTGACAACATTTAGGATGGGAATTGGTGACCGACCATGGCAATTAAGAAGTTTCGCCCGATAACACCGTCGCAGCGGTTTCGGACGGTCCCGGCCTTCGACGAGATTACCTCTTCGACTCCCGAAAAATCCCTCCTGCGGCCTCTGCGTAAGAGCGGCGGGCGCAACAACAAGGGTCGGGTAACGGCCTACTGCCGCGGTGGCGGTCACAAACGTCGCTATCGCATGATCGACTTCAGGCGCGACAAGCACAACATCCCGGCCCGCGTGGCCTCGATTGAGTACGACCCGAATCGCTCGTCTCGAATCGCTCTGCTTCACTATGTTGACGGCGAGAAGCGATATATCATTGCCCCCAGCGACCTCAAGGTTGATGATACCGTGATTGCGGGGGAGAGTGTGGAAAACCGCCCCGGTAACGCCACTCCGCTAATGCAGATGATTCTCGGGACGCTGGTTCACAATATCGAGTTGCGTCCGGGCAAAGGCGGCCAGTTGTGTCGTTCAGCCGGTACTATGGCCCAACTCGTTGCCAAGGAAGGCAAGACAGTGACCCTGAGGATGCCGTCCGGTGAGGTCAGGCTGGTGCCCGGTGTTTGCTATGCCACCATCGGTCAGGTCGGCAATATCGATCACAAGAACGTCACCTGGGGCAAGGCTGGAGCGTCACGGTGGCGCGGCTGGCGGCCGTCGGTGCGCGGCGTGGCCATGAACCCGGTCGACCATCCTATGGGTGGCGGCGAAGGAAGAAGCTCCGGCGGGCGACACCCCTGCACTCCATGGGGAAAACCCACCAAGGGGTACAAAACGAGAAGCAAGCGCAAGTCGAAAAAGCACATTATTGAGGACCGACGCGCGAAGAAATGAAATCGGAGATGAGTAGATGCCTCGTTCGTTGAAAAAGGGACCTTTCCTTGATGCCAAGCTGAGAAAGAAGCTCGATGCTCTCAATGACAGCGGCGATAAGAAAGTCATCAAGACCTGGTCGCGCCGGTCGACTATCATCCCGGAATTCGTGGGGCATACTGTTGCCGTACATACCGGAAACAAGTTTGTTCCCGTCTATATCACGGAGAACATGGTGGGCCACAAGTTCGGGGAGTTTGCTCCTACGCGGACGTATCGCGGTCACGGTGGGAAAATGGTTGAGCGCAGCAGTGCGGTGAAAGGGTAGGGTTGAGGTATGTTGGTGTCGTCGAGCGCAAAACTACGGTTCGTAAGCATACCGCCGAGAAAGATGCGTCTGGTAGCTAATATGGTCAAGGGGATGCCGGTTCAGAAAGCGCTTGGGGTGTTGAATTTCTCGCCCCGGATCGCCGCTCAGCACATGGCCAAGACCGTCAAGTCGGCTGCCGCCAACGCCTTGTCCCGGGAAGGTACCGACAACCTGAGACCCGAGGACCTGATGATTAGGCAAATTACTGTGGACGCCGCCCCCACCGCCAAGCGCATTCGCTTTCAGTCGATGGGTCGCGTCTTCCGGTATCGGAAGCGTTTCTGCCATCTGACGGTTGAGATAGAAGGCCAGACGACGGAGACGCCCGAATCCACCGGTAAAAAGGCCGCCGTGCGATCGAAGAAAGCCTCACCCTCGAAAGGCGGACAGGCAAAGTCGAAAGAGAAGGCGACAGCGGAAACGAAAGAGAAGCCACCGGAGACTGCAACGGCCGGGACCGAGAAAGCCGTGAAGGTTGCAACAAAAGACGAGAATGAAGACGAATAAGCCCGCATTTATAAACTGTTGAGCTGGGAGAACCGAATTTGGGACAGAAGACTCACCCCATCGGCCTGCGTTTAGGGATCATCAAGACTTGGAACAGTAGATGGTTCGCGTCAGACAAGAACTTTGCGGACCTGGTCTACGAAGACATGATGGTCAAACGATACATCAACCGGCGGCTTGACAATGCCGGCATCGCCAACGTCTGTATTTCCCGCGCGCCGAAGAGGGTCAGTGTCGACATCCATACGTCCCGTCCGGGCATAGTCATCGGCCGGAAGGGCGCCGAGGTGGACAAGCTGAGGGAAGAGCTGCAGCTTCTCACCAAGAAAGATATCATGCTCAACATCGTCGAGGTGCGCAAACCCGAACTCGACGCCAAGTTGGTGGCCGACACAATCGCCCGACAGTTGGAAGGCCGCATCGCATTCCGTCGAGCCATGAAGAAGGCTCTCCAGGCGACTATGAAGATGGGGGCCGTTGGTATCAAGATACAGTGTTCCGGACGCTTGGGTGGGGCCGAGATCGCCCGCACCGAGAAATACCGTGACGGACGGGTGCCGCTGCATACTCTGCGCGCCGATATTGGCTATGCTCTATCGACGGCCAGGACTACCTACGGTAGCATTGGAGTAAAAGTGTGGATATGCCTGGGTGAGATTCTGGACACAAACCAGTTCTACCGGGAAGCCGGAGCGGGCGAGGAGACTCAGGCACAGGAGGCTCCCAGCACCAGGCGTCGGCGTGGGGAACGCCCTCCGGAGACGGGTCGCCGTCGCCCTCGCGGCCGTGTCCGGCGACCGGGCACCGGTGGTGATGGTCGTCCGCCTCGAGGCCGTCGGCCTGAGATGCCTCAGGGGAGGCGCGAAGGTCAGGGCCCTGCGACGGGCGCGGGCAAGGCCGGGAACGGAACGGTCAAACCGAAGGGTACAACCAAGGCCCCTCCTGCGAACAAGCCAGGGGACACCAAATGACAACGCGCGATCACTTTTGTGGAGACAGTGACTCATGTTGATGCCCAAGAAAACGAAGTTCCGCAAACAGCAACGGGGACGGATGACCGGTAAAGCCAGAGGCGGTTGGGCCGTCAATTTCGGCGAGTATGCTCTCAAGGCCCTGGACCCGTGCTGGCTGACGAACCGGCAAATAGAAGCGGCTCGTATCGCCATGACGCGTTACATTAAACGCGGCGGAAAAATATGGATACGTGTTTTCCCGGACAAACCGGTGACCAAGAAGCCCGCCGAAACCCGTATGGGTAAAGGCAAGGGCGCTCCTGAATACTGGGTAGCGGTGGTTAAGCCCGGTCGCATTCTCTTTGAGATTGAGGGCGTAACCCCCCAGCAGGCGCGCGAGGCTATGAGGCTTGCCAGCAATAAGCTGCCTCTGAGAACCAGGTTTGTTACACGCGCTGACACGGAGGGAGTCTGAGGATGGCGAAGATACAGACTTTGCGCGAGATGACCAGGGACGAGCTCCTGCAGAAGAAAGCAGACTTGGAGGATGAACTGTTCAATCTGCAAATGAGAAGATCCATCAAAACCCTGGACAACCCGCTTCGTCTGCGCACGATTGGCCGGGATATGGCCCGAATCCTTACGGTGCTAAGCGAAGATCAGAAGGGCATCAGGAAACTGGCAGAGAGCAGACAGTCTGTTCTGTCCCAATCCGACGCCCGGACGAAGGCGAAGGGTGACTAAAGGAATAACCAATGGTTGAAACAGGTGAAGTGAAAAAACGAGGACGAAGAAAGTCGCGGGTCGGCATCGTCATGTCCAACAAGGCGGACAAGAGCATTGTCGTTCGCGTCGACCGTACTTACAGGCACCCGCGCTATGAGAAGATATTTCGCAGTTTCTCCAAGCTGTACGCTCACGACGAGAAGAACGATGCCAAAGTGGGTGACAGGGTGCGTGTTTCGGAAACCAGACCGCTTTCAGCCAAGAAACGCTGGCGGTTGATGGAGGTAGTCGAGAGGGCCAAGTAATCACGGCCCGCTTCGCGTTTGACTGGTGAGCAGAGGTGGTTGACAAATGATTCAGGAATACACTGTGTTGACGGTAGCCGATAATTCTGGAGCCAAACGGGCTATGTGCTTCCGCATTCTTGGCGGGCGCCGAAGGTACGCGCGTGTCGGGGATATTATTGTGGTTACGATCAAGGAAGCGATTCCGGGAGGGACGGTGAAGAAATCCGAGGTTCGCAAGGCGGTTGTTGTCCGTACCAAGGCCACGCTGCGGCGAAAGGACGGTTCCCTGATTCGGTTCTCGGATAACGCCGCGGTCATCCTCAACGAGCAGATGGAGCCGCAGGGCACACGCATTTTCGGCCCGGTAGCCCGCGAGTTACGGCAAAAGCAGTTCATGAAGATTATTTCCTTAGCGCCGGAGGTGCTCTAAACAGGAGCAGTAGATCATGCGGATCAAGAAAGGTGATACGGTATACGTGTTGAGCGGCGCCAATCGGGGCAAGACCGGCCGGGTTCTTAATGTCAATCACGAGAAGCAGAAGGTCCTGGTTGAAGGCGTAAACATGAGAAAGAAACACCAGCGCCCGACCCAGAAGAATCCCAAGGGCGGAATCATAACGATTGAAGCCCCCGTGCACGCCAGCAATCTGGCTCTCTACAGCTCGTCACTGGGCGGTCCCACCCGGGTATCGATGCGAGTCATTGAGGAGGGCGGTAAGAAACGTAAAGTGCGGATTTGCCGCAAGACCGGGGAGCAGGTCTGAGGAAGCAGTACTATGGCTAGGCTTAAGGATAAGTATACCAACGAAATCGTGCCCAAGCTTATGAAAGAGAACAAGTACACCTCCATTATGGAGGTCCCGCAGATGAGTAAGATCACGATCAACATCGGCGTGGGCGAGGCGACCGAGAACGCCAAGGCACTGGAGGCGGCTATTGATGACCTGACCAAGATAACCGGCCGCAAGCCACACGTTACCAAGGCCAGGAAGAGCATCTCGAACTTCAAGCTGCGCCAGGGAATGGCCATAGGCTGTGCCGTCACGCTGCGGCGCGAGGCGATGTACGAGTTTTTTGACCGACTGGTCAGTGTTGCCATGCCACGTATTCGGGACTTCCGAGGAATCAACCCTAAGTCGTTTGACGGCCGGGGCAATTTCAACTTAGGTGTGCATGAGCAACTCATTTTTCCCGAAATCGATTATGACAAGATTGATAAAGTGCGTGGGATGAGTATCTCTGTTACGACGACGGCCGGAAGCGACGAGGAGGCTCGCCGGCTGTTGACTGAACTGGGGATGCCGTTCCGCAAGTAGGAGACCGATGGCTAAGAAGTGTCTCATTGAGAAACAACAACGGAAACCGAAATTCAAGGTCCGTGCTTACAGCCGCTGCCGCCGTTGCGGACGGCCGCGGGCCTACCTGCGTCGATTCGGCCTCTGCCGTATCTGCTTCAGGGAAATGGCCCTGGCGGGCGAGCTGCCGGGCGTTGTCAAGGCCAGTTGGTAGCTGCATGGTTAATGGGAGTTACGCCAAATGAGTATGACCGACCCGATCGCCGATCTGCTGACCAGGATCAGAAATGCCTACAAGGCTCATAAGAACGCCGTCGACATTCCCGCCTCCAATATCAAGCGGGAGGTCGTGCGTATCCTCCAGGAGAAGAAGTACCTTCGCGACATGGTGGAGTTGCCTGATAACAAGCAGGGGATCCTGCGTGTTTACCTCTCCTACAGCGCCGGTGACGAACCGGTGATGAAAGGTATCAACAGGGTCTCCCGGCCCGGCCTGCGGAAGTACTTCGACGCCGAGCAGACACGGCAGTCAACATTCAACCAGCGCGGGATGATGATTGTCTCCACCTCCAGCGGTGTCATGACCAACTTCGATGCCGCCGTGAAGGGTATCGGCGGCGAAGTGCTGCTGAGGTGCTGGTAGGGAAAGGATGCAAGAATGTCTCGCGTAGGCAAGAACCCGGTACCGATACCGGGCAAGACCAAAGTCGAAATAGACGGCCGGCGTGTCGCCGTGAGCGGCCCTCTGGGCTCGCTCTCCCGCGTCATTCACGCAGATATCACAGCAGTCGTGAAGGACAAGATGGTGCTGGTGACGCGGCCAAGTGACATGAAAAAACACCGGGCCCTGCACGGTCTGACACGAGCCCTGATAAACAATATGGTTGTGGGTGTTACCGACGGTTTCAAGAAGGAACTGGAAATCCGGGGCGTTGGCTACCGGGCCGAACTGCAGAGAAAGGCGCTGATTCTGAACGTCGGCTACTCCCATCAGGTAGTGATTATGCCGCCGGATGGAGTCACGATCGCGGTATTCCCCAAGGAGAACCGGATCGCCGTCGAGGGTGTCGACAAAGAACTGGTGGGCGAAGTGGCGGCCAAGATTCGTTCCGTGCGGAAGCCAGAACCGTACAAGGGCAAAGGTATCAGGTATATTGGCGAAGAGGTTCGTATTAAGGCCGGCAAGAGCGCTGCCGCCGGCTAACGAGTATGGGTGACAAGTATGGCTGATAAGAACATCATTAAGATGGAGCGGTCCCGTCGTCGTCGTCGTCGTGTGCGCGGCAAGGTTTCAGGTACTGCCGAACGACCTCGGTTGAGCGTGACCAAGTCGCTCAAGAACGTCTCCGCTCAGATTATAAACGACGAAAAGATGGAGACTCTGGTCGGCATTACCTCCAACTCCAAAGCCGTGAAGGCGGGATTGAACGGAGGCGCCACCAAGACAGAGGCGGCCCACAAGGTGGGCGAAGTGATCGCGCAACTAGCAAAAGAAAATGGCATCGAGAACGTGGTCTTTGACCGCAACCGCTGCCGGTTTCACGGTCGCATCAAGGCGGCCGCCGACGGCGCTCGCGAGGGCGGGCTGAAGTTTTGAAAACAGGTGTTGGCTCCAAGCAATAGAGAGGTTCAGATTGCCGAGATTCGAAAGAGATGCGCTCGAGTTTGAAGAGAAGGTAATCGGTGTCAACCGCGTGGCCAAAGTTGTAAAGGGCGGCCGGCGGTTCAGCTTCACTGCTCTGGTTACCGTTGGCGACAGGAATGGCAAAGTAGGTGTGGGGTACGGCAAGGCTCCCGAAGTGGCCGAGGCCATACGCAAAGGAACCGAGGCGGCCAGGAAGATGATGGTGAAAATCAACTTGTTCGGAGCGACTCTGCCACATCGTATCGACGGCCGGTTCGGCGCCACTACGGTCATGATGCGGCCGGCTTCGCCCGGTACCGGTGTTATTGCCGGAGGCACCGTGAGAGCCATCCTGGAGTCTCTGGGAGTCCAGGACGTCCTGACCAAGGTGCTCGGCAGCCGCAACCCCAACAATGTCGTTAAGGCCACCATGAACGGTCTTGAAAGTTTGCGCACCAGGGAACAGGAAGACAGCTTCCGTGAGGAAGCATAATTCCACTGTTTGTGTTAAGGTAGTTGTCGATATGGCCAGACTGAAAATCACGCAGGTTAGAAGTACCATCCATCGCAAGGAGCCCCAGAAGCGGACCATCAAGGCTCTGGGTCTCGGAAAACTGCATCGAACGGTCGTACATAACGATACCCCGCAGATCCGCGGCATGGTACGGGCTGTTTGTCACCTGGTGACGGTGGAAGAGGTCGACTAAAACAGGGTGGATGCATCAATGGAACTTCACACACTAAAGCCGGCTGACGGTTCCACGAAAAAGCGGCGGCGGGTAGGCCGTGGTCCGGGGAGCGGACGCGGAAAAACGTCGGGACGCGGTCACAAGGGCGCTGGGCAGCGCAGCGGTTTTAAGAAGAACGCTGGCCATGAAGGCGGGCAGATGCCTCTGCATCGCCGTTTGCCGAAGCATGGCTTCACAAATATCTTCAGGAAAGAACGCCAGATCATTAATGTGGCCGATCTGGCTCGTTGCGAGCCCGGTGAGATAACAGGGGAGACGCTGATGGCGGCAGGCCTCATACGGAAGTTGAGTGTCCCTGTGAAAGTGCTGGGCAACGGGCAGATCGACAAGGCCTACGTTGTGAAAGTTGCAGCCTTTTCAAAGGCGGCCGCCGCCAAGATTCAGGAGGCCGGTGGAAAGGCTGAGGTGGTTCGGTGTTAGAGACATTCAAGTCAATCTTCAAGGTAGAAGAGCTGAGAAAACGGATTCTCTTCACGCTCGCTATCCTGGTTGTCTATCGGATCGGCGGCCACATCCCGACTCCTGGTATCGACGGCTCCATTCTGTCGCAGGTATTGTCATCCGACTCGATATTCGGACTGATGGACTTGTTTGCAGGCGGGGCTTTTGCCAAGGCTACTATCTTCGCCCTCGGCATCATGCCCTACATATCCGCCTCCATTATGCTCCAGTTGCTGGGTGCAGTAGTGCCTTTCCTGCAGCGGCTTCAGCGTGAGGGTGAAGAAGGACGCCGCAAAATCACACAGTACACTCGTTACCTGACGGTGCTCATTGGCGCCATGCAGGCTTGGGCTACGGCCGGCTTTCTCACTACAATCAATCTCAACGGTGTCTCGGCGGTGCACATGGATACGGCCGGGTTCATCCCGCTGACGATCATAACTTTCACCTGTGGCGTCATCTTTATCATGTGGCTGGGTGAACAGATAACCGAACGCGGTATTGGCAACGGGATTTCGCTGATTATCTTCATCGGTATCATTGCCCGTTTCCCCGATGCCGTCGTGGAGGAAACGATGCTCGTATGGCACGGCAGCCGCTCCTTCCTTCTGGAAGTGGTCATGGTGGCCATGATGATCGGTGTTATAATGGCCGTGATTCTGATCACGCGGGCCCAGCGCCGAATCCCGGTACAGTATCCGCGCAAGGTTGTCGGCCGCAGGGTGTTCGGCGGCGCCAGTACGCACCTGCCCCTTTCGGTCAACTCGGCTGGCGTTATTCCGATCATCTTCGCGCAGTCGATCATGTTTCTCCCATCTACGGTGGCGCAGTTGTTTCCCAGTATTGACTGGATTCAGAACCTCGTAGCCGTCTGGCTGGCGCCGGGCGGATTCTGGTATTCGATTATATATGGCCTGATCATTGTCTTTTTCGGCTATTTCTATACGGCTATTGTATTCAACCCGATGGACATCGCGGATAACATGCGCAAGAACGGTGGGTACATCCCGGGCATCAGACCGGGGAAGAACACGGCTGAGCACGTCGAAAAGATACTGACCCGGATAACTCTGCCCGGGGCGATTTTCTTTGCGGCCATTGCGGTTCTGCCCTGGGTGTTGATTTCCAAGGCTAATGTCAATTTCTTCTTTGGTGGCACCGGCCTGCTGATTGTGGTCGGTGTGGCCCTGGATACGCTACAGCAGGTCGAGTCACATCTGCTGATGCGGCATTACGATGGATTCATGAAAAAAGGCAAGATTCGCGGGAGGTCGATGTAGCATGAATCTGGTTTTCCTGGGCCCGCCCGGTTCCGGCAAAGGTACACAGGCCGTTCGCCTGTCTCAGGCGAAGGGAGTCGTTCACCTGTCGACCGGTGATCTGCTCCGCGAGGCTGTCAAGGGCGGCACCGAACTCGGCCGGCAGGCGGAGGGTTACATGAAGAAAGGCGAGTTGGTCCCGGACGCCCTGATCATCGGTTTGATCGAAGACAAGATCACCGGCGGCGAACTCAACAACGGGTTCATCCTGGACGGGTTTCCGCGAACAGTGCCTCAGGCGGAAAGCCTCAAGACGATGTTTGAAAAAAACCGGATCGGCCTTGACAAAGCGGTTCTGATCGCCGTCTCCGATGACGAAATCGTCAAACGCCTTTCCAGGCGCTGGTTTTGCCCCACTTGCCAGGCGATCTACAACTACCCGACGAATGTGCCCAGGAAGGAAGGCATCTGTGACAAGGACGGCGCCGAATTGCAACGGCGGCCTGATGACGAAGAAGGTGTCGTCAGAAACCGCCTTGAAGTTTACAAAAAGCAGACGCAGCCGATAGAAGTTTTTTATCAAAAGGAATCCCTTCTTGTCGAAGTGTCCGGCGAAGACACTCCGGATAATGTTTTCCAGTCCGTGCTGAAGGCGGTTGGATAACATAAGGAAATTACCATGGCGATTGTGCTGAAAACGAAAGAGGAAATCGAGATAATGCGCCGGGCCGGACAAGTAGTGGCCAGAACGCTGGATATGGTCGCAAAGACAATTGGCCCCGGTCAGACTACCGGTGAGCTGGATCAGGTGATAGAGGAGTTTATTCGCGACCAGGGTGCTATTCCGGGGTTTAAGGGCTATCACGGTTATCCCGCTTCGGCATGTATATCCATCGACGAGGAAGTGGTCCATGGGATTCCCGGCAAGAGGGTGATCAGGGAAGGCGAGATCGTGTCGGTGGATGTCGGTTCCATCATGGAGGGGTTCTACGGTGATTCCGCACGGACTTTCGCGGTGGGTGAAATATCGGAAAGCAAGGCTCGTCTTCTTGAGAATACCCAAAGATGTCTGGCTGCCGGTATTGACAAAGCCCGTAAGGGGAATAGATTGGGGCACATATCGGCCGCCGTTCAGCAAGTGGCGGAGTCGGAAGGGTTTGGTATCGTACGCGCCCTGGTCGGTCACGGTATCGGTCGCAACATGCACGAGGACCCACAGGTGCCCAATTTCGGGCCGAAGGATTCAGGGCCAGTGCTTAAAGTCGGGATGGTACTGGCGATCGAACCGATGATTAACATCGGCACGTACAAGGTCTATACCAAGCCCGACGGCTGGACGTATGTTACCGAGGACGGTCTGCCCTCGGCGCATTATGAGCATACGGTGACCATAACGGAGAACGAACCGGATATTCTCAGTTTGCCGTAAGGAGTACATGGCCAAAGAAGAAACAATACAGGTCGAAGGGAAAGTGGTAGAGCCGCTTCCGAACGCGATGTTCAGGGTGGAACTCGATAATGGGCACAGAATACTGGCCCATATCTCAGGCAAGATGAGAATGCACTTTATCAAGATATTACCGGGTGACAAGGTCACGGTGGAATTGTCACCCTACGACTTAACGCGCGGTCGCATCACGTACCGCTACAAGTAGACAGGGTGAAAGATGAAAGTACGTTCGGCCATAAAGAAGCGTTGCGAGCACTGTAAGATCATCAGGCGACACGGTGTCCTGCGGGTTATCTGCAAGAAGAATCCCCGCCACAAGCAGCGCCAGGGTTAGAAAGATTCGGTAGACTATACATATGCAGGAGTGACAGTTGGCTCGTATTGCCGGGGTTGATCTCCCCAAAGACAAGAGAATCGAAATCGGACTGAGGTACATCTATGGCATCGGTCCTTGCAGCGCCAGGCAGATACTGGACAAGACGCAGGTGAATCCGGACACCCGGGTACACAAGCTGACCGACGAGGAAATCGCCCGGTTACGCAGTGTCATCGAAAGTGAGTTCACTGTTGAAGGTAACCTGCGTGGCGAGATCTCTATGAACATCAAACGCCTGATTGATATCGGCTCGTATCGTGGTCTGCGGCACCGTCGCGGTCTGCCGGTCCGTGGCCAGCGGACCAAGACCAATGCTCGCACCCGCAAAGGTCCGCGGCGCGCTATCGGGGGCTTGAAGAGAAAACCGGTGGGCAAGAAGTAAACCAGAAGTAACATTTATTGAGGTACCCTGTGGCAGATCCCAAGAAAAAAGGCCGTGCCAAGAAAAAATCCCGTAAGGTGGAATCGGAAGGTGTCGCTCATATCAAGGCCACCTTCAACAACACTATCGTGACTATTACCGACGCCTTGGGCAAAACGATATCCTGGGCCAGCGCCGGCGTGGTCGGCTTCAAGGGATCCAAAAAATCGACGCCGTTTGCCGCCCAGTTGGCGTCCTCGACGTGTGCCAAGGAAGCAATGAGCATGGGACTTCGTCGCGTCGAGGTCTGGGTAAAAGGTCCCGGTTCGGGACGTGAGGCGGCTATTCGATCCCTTGCCGGGGCCGGGCTGGAAATCAGCCTCATCAAAGACGTGACGCCAATCCCGCACAACGGGTGTCGTCCGCCGAAACGTCGTCGTGTGTAAGAACTGTTAATTGTGATTGTCAGGAGAGTCAATGGCTCGTTATCGTGATGCCAACTGTAAGCTGTGTCGCCGAGAGGGCGAAAAACTGTTCTTGAAGGGTACCCGCTGTCTGAGCAGCAAGTGCGCCATTGAAAGACGCCAGTATGCTCCCGGTCAGCATGGCGACCGCAGGATGCGCCGCAAGGTTTCGCCCTACGGTCTGCAGTTGAGGGAAAAACAGAAGGTTCGCCGTATTTACGGCGTGCTGGAAAGCCAGTTTCGCAATTATTTCAAGAAGGCCGACCGCAAGACCGGCGTGACCGGAGAGATACTGCTGCAGCTTCTCGAATCACGTCTGGATAACCTGGTGTTTCGGCTGGGCTTTGCCCCCTCCCGGAAGGCCGCCAGACAACTGGTGCGGCATCGCCACGTGACCGTCGACGGCCGGATAGTGGATATTCCCTCCTATTCGGTGAGGCCCGGGGAACTCCTCAAGGTAAGGGACAAGTCCAAGAACCTCGGCTTGATCCATGATTCCCTTAAGGAAGTCGGGCGCGGTGATGAGATACCCTGGCTGAGACTGAACAAGGCCGCTCTGGAGGGCGAACTGCTGGAGATCCCCAAGCGTGCCGATATTCCTTTGACGGTTAACGAACAGTTCATCGTTGAGTTGTATTCCAAATAGGCAATTTATCCCTTCGGGAGGTTTCTCGTATCATGAAATGGAAGCCATTGACAATGCCCAAAGAGGTCGTGAACGACCAGAGCTCAGCCACGGATAACTACTCCCGTTTCACCATTGAGCCGCTGGAGCGGGGGTATGGCTACACCCTGGGCAACTGCTTACGCCGCGTGCTGTTGTCCTCCATCCAGGGGGCGGCCGCGGTCTCGATGCGCATCAGCGGAGTTCAACATGAGTTTTCCACCATCCCCGGTGTGTACGAGGACGTTACCACTATCGTGCTCAACGTCAAGAGCATTCGTGTGCTTGTGCACGCTGATGAGATGCGGACGCTGCGCATGAAAACCGGAACCAAGGGGATAGTGACGGCGGCCGCGTTTGAAAGCGACGCTGAAGTGGAAATCCTCAACCCCGAACAGCACATCTGCGAACTCACTGACGACATCGATTTCGAGATGGAGATCGACGTCGACTGCGGCCGTAGTTACTCGATTGCCGAGCGGAACAAGCGTCCCGACGCACCCATTAACACCGTTTACGTTGACAGCCTTTTTTCGCCCGTGACCAGGGTTTCTTACGAGGTGGAAAACACGCGCGTCGGCCAGCGGACCGATTACGACCGGCTGATTCTCGAAATCACCACCGACGGTTCCATCACGCCCGAGGACGCCTTGAGCTATGCCGCCAAACTGGTTAAGGACCACCTGCAGTTATTCATCCACATGGATGAAGAGGTCATGGTTGAGGAACAGCCCGAGGTGGACGAGGAGGTGGTGCGCGTGCGCAACCTCCTGAACACTCGCGTGGACGAACTTGAGTTGTCGGTTCGCTCTTCTAACTGCCTGAGAGCCGCCAACATTCAGACTATTCAGGACCTGGTGACAAAGAGCGAGGCGGACATGCTGAAGTACCGCAATTTCGGTCGCAAGTCTCTCAACGAGATCAGCACTATTCTCGATGAAATGGGTTTGTCGTTCGGTCACGATATCGCCAAGTATGTCGAACCCGAGAAGCAATAGTATATGGTAGGTGGGAAATGGGACATTTTGACAGAGTAAGGAAACTCGGGCGGACCAAGCCGCATCGGGAGGCGATGCTGGCCAATATGGCCATGTCGTTGTTTACGCACCGGATTATCAAGACCACCGACGCCAAGGCCAAGGCGCTGCGGCCGTTGGTTGATCGCATCATATCCACCGCCAAGAAGGACACCCTGGCGTCCAAGCGTATGGTGGCCAGGACCATTAAGAACAAGGAAGTGTTCAAAAAACTCTTTGCCGAAATAGTGCCGCAGTTCGCCGATCGTTCCTCCGGCTTCTCCCGGGTCATCAAGCTGGGTGTCCGCCGTGGCGATGGGGCGCCAATCTCAGTGGTTGAGCTTCTGACCGAGAAGCCCCTCGAGGAGTCCGGTAAGAAGGGCAAGAAGAAAAAAGCTGCTTCCCGGTAGCTGCCCCGCCGCCTCGACGGAAAACGGTATGTGACAGGCTATGGCTGCCCGGAGGTCCACTCCCGAGATACAGAGGAAAGCCCGTTTTCAAGACGGGTTTTTTTATGCCCGGCGCCGATCAATCGCTTGCACCGGCACGCCCCGTGTATTATATAGCTACTGATGAACCACAGCATTACCTGATACCACGAATCAACAGAGACTGTTGCCGTTACGTTGTTCTCGGTTGAGGTGATGCTTCACATTTTTCCCAGAGAGGGGATATGGCTGATCAAATTAACATACCGGGTGGTCCCAAGAAGAAGGGAATGTCCAAGGGGTGCATGATTGCCCTGATCGTTGTCGGTGTCCTCGCGGTTCTCGTCATCGTAGCCGGGGTCGTCTGCTACGTCAAGAAGGACGCCCTGATGAAGGCCGGCGGCGTGACAATGGTTAACTCCATCCAGAAGGAACTGGTGGATAATCCCGTTGAGGGCGTGGATACGGTGCAGGTGAACCGTGTGAGCGAGGCCTTTGTTCAGAAACTGAATGAAGAAGAACTCGACATGCAGCGGTACGGTGTCTTCGCACAGGAGATCCAGGGCATCATGTCCGATCAGGTAATCGAAGCCGCGGAGATAGAGCGGTTCGTGCAGGCGATGATCGATTACTTCCCCGAACTGGGGGAGTTGATCACGACTGAAGAGGCGGTGGATTCAATAGCTCCGGAAGACACGGTCTCCGCCGAGTATTAGGCCCGGTTTTCAACTTCGGTTGGCTGTGAGCAGAACGTTGCAGTCACGCCGGTGATGCCGCTCGGGGAAACCAGGTGGCTTTGAGAACGTTGGTTGCAGAACAGATGTAGCGGTGGCTCGGACGCTGCCGCGTCGGCGTAGCCATCATGCTGCAACTGGGATGAATCATGCTTGAGACAATACTGCCAGTAATCCTCGCCTATCTGGTTGGTGCGATCCCTTTCGGCCTGATCGTGGCTCGCCTGGCCGGGGTCAGGAACCTGCGTGATGTCGGTTCCGGCAATATCGGCGCCACTAATGTCTGGCGGGCAGCCGGGCCGACGGCGGCCGCATGGGTGTTCGCGGGCGACATCGGCAAAGGGTTTTTCGCCGTGATGATGGCTGGCTATTTCCACACGCAGTTCGAGGTCGCCCTGTTGTCTTACGATCTGTTCCTGGTCGTCTGTGCGGTTATGGCCGTGCTGGGTCACATCTTTCCGGTATATATCGGTTTCAAGGGCGGTAAAGGCGCAAGTACCGGTCTGGGCGTGATGCTGATCCTTCTGCCGGTGCCGACTCTGATCGCCGTGGCCGCGTTTTTGGTAGTAGTGGCCGCCACGCGATTCGTTTCTCTCGCTTCCATAGTAGGTGCCGTGACGCTGTTCGCGGTTGTGGCTGCCCAGAGATATCTAATGGCGGTCGACATTGCGCCCGTCTATTTCTATCTAACCCTGGTGATGGCGGTGCTTATCGTTTTGACGCACCGTCAGAACATCGCTCGCCTGGTCAGGGGGACCGAGAGCAGGTTTGTCCTATCGTCGCGTTCAAACAAGGCGGGTGACCATGTTTAGCAGGGTTGCTGTTTTAGGAGCGGGTTCCTGGGGGATGGCCACAGCCGGTCTCCTGAGCAACAATGGCGCCACGGTGACGTTGTGGGAATTCGACCGCGCAGAGTATGAGAAACTCACGCGTCTTCGCGCCATCCCGGAGAAGCTGCAAAAGTTCCGTTTACCGGAGCCGGTCGCTATCACTAACAGTCTCGACGAAGCCCTTTCTGACGCCGAGTTGGTGGTGTTGGTGGTGCCATCGCAGTGCTTGCGATCGGTCCTTCAGCAGGCGAAAGGCAAACTCGGCTCCGCTGTCGGCCTGGTAAACCTGGCCAAGGGGATTGAGACAACCTCACTGAGATGTATGTCGGAGGTCATCGCTGATGAGCTCGGGACATCGGCCACGCAGGTCGCTACTCTCTCGGGCCCTTCGCACGCCGAGGAGGTGGTCCAGGATATGCCGACTACGGTAGTGGTGGCGGGTACCGACGAGGGCTTCGTGACGCGCTTGCAGAAAACGTTCAGCGGTTCGAGCTTCCGGGTTTATAGTTCCCATGACCTGGTCGGCGTGGAGTTGGGCGGATCGCTCAAGAACATCATAGCCATCGCCGTCGGCATAGTCGACGGGCTGGGGTTGGGGGATAACACTCGCGGCGCCCTCATTACTCGCGGGCTGGCTGAAATGGTACGGCTGGGGGTGGCTCTGGGAGCTAAGGCGGAGACTTTCGCCGGTCTGTCCGGAATAGGCGACCTGGTTACCACCTGCACTTCGCAGCACAGTCGCAACCGGCACGTGGGAGAGATGATAGGTAGGGGACAACAACTCGAAGAGATATTGAGAGCTATGGCGATGGTCGCGGAAGGTGTCGAGACCACCCGTTCCGGATACCGGTTGGCGGAATTGCACCGCGTTGAGATGCCTATCACGACCCAGATATACCAGGTGCTTTTCGAGAACAAGTCGCCGTCAGTGGCCTTAGAGGAACTCATGGGCAGGGAATTGAAGGCTGAAATCTGGCGATAAAATGACGGATAGGAGAGACGAAGGGGAGTGCATGGGAAAGACAGATAACGATACCAAGCGCTATTATTCGATCAGCGAAGTCGTACGGATCACCGGTCTCGAAGCATATGTGCTGAGATTCTGGGAGAAGGAATTCCCCACCCTCCGGCCAAAGAAAAACCGCGGCGGCAACCGCATGTATACACAGCGCGATATCGATGTGGTTAACCGCATCAACCATCTGAGGAACAACGAGAAACTCACCATTGCAGGCGCTCGAAACAAACTGATGCTGAAACGGTCGGGCGAGAAAAAGACGGAGATGATCCATTCAGCCAGGGCCAGGACCATCATTGGCCAGATACGCAAGGACATCGAGGATCTGCTTGGAGTTTTCTCTTGAGTTCCGGGGATGTTTGCCTACATTGATTGAAGGTCTGTTTCGTAAACAGCCAACGTCGGAGCGTAGCGCAGCCTGGTTAGCGCACTCGCTTGGGGTGCGAGAGGTCGGCAGTTCAAATCTGCTCGCTCCGACCATTTTATGCGCCTCACCGGGGCGTTGTTTTTGTCTTTTATGGGCGGCAAACGTACCGAAGCTGTCCCTTGTTGTCGGGTGGCCCACCAGTGATGAGTGCAGAGATCAAGATCGGAGGAGACCTTGGCAAGAAAACGGCGCATTTTGCTGACCAACGATGACGGTTACTTCAGTGACGGCATCTGCACACTATATGACGAGCTCAAGAAGAAGGCCAGTGTGTACATGGTGGCTCCGGACAGAGAGCAGTCGGCAAGTTCCCATTCGCTCACTCTCAACAGGCCCCTGAGGGTCCACAAACTTGACCGGCGCCGCTACGCTACCGACGGAACCCCCACCGACTGCGTCATGCTTGCCATACACATGCTGTTCAAGAGCGCCAGGCCGGACATGATAATATCGGGGATCAATCACGGCGCCAACATGGGTGACGACGTAACCTATTCAGGTACGGTGGCGGCGGCAATAGAGGGTTCCATATTGGGTATTCCCTCGCTGTCAGTTTCCATGGCCAACTACGAGCCAGGGGTGTCGATGTTACGGGCGGCCCGGTTCGTATGCCGCGTGGTAGCGGCCTTTGCAAGACTCAGGATCGATTCGTCCATATTCCTGAACATGAACCTTCCGCTTGATAGCGGTCGGCCTTATAACACCTGGGAATTTACTCACCTGGGGTCACGGCGCTACAAGGATGTCGTCATTCGGAAGACCGACCCGCGTGGGAAGGACTACTACTGGATTGGTGGCCGACCCCGGTGGCGGATGACCAAAGGTTCGGATTTCGAGGCCGTTCATCGGGGTGTGGTGTCGATAACCCCGCTCAGTATGCGCTTCACGGACACAGAGACTCTGGCCCGGCTCCATGAGAACCGAATCAGGATATGATCCGGTCGATCTCGCTTGCCGGACTGATAGCCGGTGGCAGACAAAATCGGCCCCCTGCCGGCATTGCCATTCCGCGTTCAGTCTGTGGAGCCACAAAAACATTGACAACAAAACGGAACGTGGTATAATATAAGTCTATATAGTCTGATTGCTCGGGGCGTGGCGCAGGTTGGTAGCGCGCTTGGTTCGGGACTAAGAGGTCGCTGGTTCGAATCCAGTCGCCCCGACTTTCTTTGGTTGTAGAATCCACACTAGGAGATTATCTGGAATCGGCTAATCCGTGAGAACACTCATCTTTGAGAAAGGATAGAAGGAATGTCTACCGCAAGAAAGCCAATGATAGCCGTTGTCGGGGCTGGGAAGTGCTCAAAGAAACTGCGTGATATGGCTTTTATCGTGGGGAAGTACGTCGCTGAGAACGGGGGAATTATTGTCTGCGGAGGGATGGGGGGAATTATGGAAGGCGCCGCCAAGGGAGCTAAGGAAGCCGGCGGTGTGACAATCGGCATCCTGCCGACGAGTAACAAGGAAGACGCAAACGAGTTCATCGACTACATCATTCCCACCGGTTTCGGGGAAGCCCGAAACATCATGGTCGTTCGGAGCGCGGATGCCGTTGTGGCTTTCCCCGGGAAATACGGTACCTTGACCGAAATGGCTTTCGCGCTGAACGCGAAGAAACCGGTCATCTCCGTCAACGCCTGGAAATTGGGCGACGAGATAAACCAGGTCGATACACCCCTGGAGGCGGCCAAGCTGGCCATGGAGTTGGCGGGGGGCTCTGTTTGAGTTCGGTGGGGGCCGAATTGCGAATATCCGGCGTAGTGCAAGGTGTCGGTTACCGATATTATTGCTATCGCAAGGCGCTCGCTCTCGAACTTGCAGGCCGGGCGAACAACGAGGCGGATGGTTCGGTTTTTGTCGCCGTTGAGGGTGATCGGGGAGCGGTCGAGGCGTTCATAGAGGAACTGAGAATCGGTCCGCCGTCGGCGTCGGTCACCGGCATTGATGTCCGGTGGGTAGACTTTAAGGCTCGGTACCAGTCGTTCGACATCACTATGCGCGGTTAAAACAACTTGCCTTACATGGGCAGGGGAGAGCGGCCAGTCAGATAATGGAAGATATCAAGCAATACATCCGGAGCGTCCCCGATTTCCCGAAACCGGGGATCAATTTCTATGATATTACGACGTTGCTGCAGGATCCGGTCGGGTTCAAGCTAACTCTGGATGCCATGGAGCATTACGCCCGATCCAGGAAGCCGGACAGGCTGGTTGTGGTCGAATCCCGGGGGTTTGTGTTCGGCGGCGCGCTTGCGGATCGGCTCGGGGTCGGCTTCGCCCTGGCACGCAAGCCGGGTAAACTGCCCTACACGACCCTCTCCGAGGAGTACGCGCTCGAATATGGCACCGATCGCCTTGAACTGCACGTGGATGCTGTCACGGCGGGCGAGCGGGTTCTGGTTGTCGACGACCTGATTGCTACCGGCGGTACGCTCGCGGCTGTCTGTAAGATGATCGAGCGGCTCGGCGGTGAGGTGGTCGGCGTTGCCACTGTCATCGAACTCTCGTTTCTTCCCTGGCGGGAGAAGCTGGCCGCCTATGATGTCAACCACCTGGTTTCCTTCGATTCCGAATAGGAAGACGTTGCCTTTTCAGTTGTTCCACCTTAGATTCCGCGCACAAATGGTGGGTTTTGTCGACCGCGCCACGAAAGCACCTTGTACATGAGCCCCCGTAGCTCAGAGGATAGAGCAGTGGTTTCCTAAACCATTGGTCGCAGGTTCGACTCCTGCCGGGGGTACTGATTAGCGCGGATGGGTACTCACTGGAGCCGCATCCCCTCGGCTTCGAGCCATCAGTTCATGTCATGTGTGGGGACGTGCAGCGGAACGGCAACTTGTTTGCGAATAGCGGGATAGATAGATTCCGACAGACGGCGCAAAAACATTTGACATCAAGGGCTGGCAGGCATATATTTATTAACTGTTTTTGACCGGTTGTACGTCTGTTTGCAAGAGAGACAACGTTCATTCGATAAGGAGACAAGAAGATGATTAGGTCCCTGGGGAGTACGGCAGCGCTGATTTTGATCCTGGCCGGCGTCATCTGCGGCCAGTCCATACAGGAACACTTGAGTTATGATTTCGTCGGTGGGGGCGCCAGGGCCGAAGCCATGGGCAACGCCTACGTGGCGCTATCGGATGATATCACCGCAGGCGCCTGGAATCCGGCCGGCCTGATGGCCCACGAGGGACCAATGCTGGGGGCCAGTTTCGGTTCCCTGACTCCGAGCGGTTACACTAATGCCAATATGCAGTGGCACGTTTGGCGCAATGACCACTCCGGTTCACTTCGCTCGGTATCGGGTTTCAATTTCCTGGCGCCGGTGCGCATCAAAGGGCGGCCGGTAGTCGGGTCGATCAGTTTTACGCGCAGTTTCGAGGAGTTCTACAGTATAGCCTACAACGCAGTCTATGAAGCCCCAGAATACGTCTATCGCAACAACCTGCTCGTCGAGGAGATTTTCCAGGTGAATCGCTCCACGGCAGGGCAATTGGAGGGTGGAGTCAACATTGTGACTTTTGCCTTTGGGACGCGACTGTATAAGGAGCTTGACCTTGGTATCGGGGTCAACATCTATGGTGGCGAGACCGTCAGCGAAAATCACATATTGGATGTTGTCGACGGCTATCCTCTCCCAATCGGCAGCCAGGAGGGCCGTGGGACCGAGGATTATCTCAATATCGACACCAGCAAGTTCTCGGGGACCAATTTCACGGTCGGGCTGAAATGGAGCGGCGAGAAAATCAGTACCGGGCTTCTGGTCAGAACGCCTTTTGATCTGAATCGCAAGCAGGGTCTTTCGCTTTACCGGGTGCGGGCTTTCAACGGTCGGCCGGTGGAGGACGGCACCGATACGACTTTCTTCGACAACATCCTCATCAAGTATGAGATGCCGCTGATGGTCACGGCCGGCGTAGCCTACCGGGCGCGCGAGAACTTCGTCCTGACCGCCGACGCCGAATTCCGGGATTTTAGTGGCAGTAAGGTTAGAGTCCGCGACTCGCTGAAGATTGATCCGGAGGGGAACAATGAGGAGTTTTTCACCGATATCGAAACAGGGTGGAACGATGTCTTTGTGATGCGGTTCGGGAGCGAGTACGTGATGGACACCAAAATCGGGAAGATTCCCCTTCGCGCTGGGCTTGGCTTCGTCCCCCTTCCCACGCCCAATAAGAGTGACACCAAGACGCCGGTGATGAGCTACAATTTCCCTCACATGATTTTCCTGCCGTTCGTGAAGCTGTTCAACAACGATGACACCCCGATACGGTATACGTTTTCCGTCGGAACCGGCATCCAGTGGAGCCAGATATTCCTCGAGTGGGCCTATACATATAGTACTTTGAGCCGGGACTATCAGGACGATATTGTGCTGGCGAAGATCCGCAATCATCACTTCGGATTCACATTCACGGGATATTTCTGAGCCCGGCGGACTCATACTATGGCAGAGATGGACGGAAGTGGCATGGTCATGACGTTCCGGGACCGATTGGGATGCTTTGCCGACAGACGTGAGCCGTGGTTCTCATGAATACTCCTAACAAGTATATGGCGTGTGCCGATAATCGATACACAGGAATTATGTTTCTCGGGAGTGGTTGATGTACCAAAAGGTTAAGCTGAGCAAAAGACAAATCAAGGAAGACAAGTTCACGGCTTTCATGCTCAAGTCGAAAAGCTGGTTCGTTGAGAACTGGCAATTTGCGGTAATCGGTGTGGTGGCGGCAATTCTGCTGGTTACGGCGGGCACGTACTATGCCGGTTCCCAGACGGCCCGGCAGCAGGAGGCTGGGATCAAGCTCGCCCGGGCTCTCATGGATTACCGCAACGAGAATAGCCAGGTAGCCATTATGAGCCTTTCTCAGATCGTCGAGGATTATGGTGGCGATTACGCTGCCCAGCAGGCCACCTTTCTGCTGGGGAAGGTAAACCTCAAGATACGCAATTACCCCGAGGCGATTCGCTATTTCGAGATGTACCTGTCCAGGTATCGTGATGACAAGCTTATTCGTGCAAGCGCACTGGCGGGGATTGCCGCTTGCCATGAGGATCAGGCAGACTTCGCCGAGGCGGCTGACAAGTACGCTGAGGCGTTTGAGGAATACCCGGACGGGCCTATGAGTGGTGACTGTCAGTTGTCGGCACTGCGCAACTATCTCGAAGCAGGTGATACCGAGGACGCCAGGTTTTTCTATGAATCGCTGAACGAGGACTTCAAAGGCACGGGTCTGGCCAATACCGCTACCCTCCTGTTCATGGAGAAGAACCAACGCTGAACTGATAGCATGTGGATATGGGAGGCGTTTTGTCGAATGAGAAACCTCTGAAGCTTGCCATCCTGTGGCACATGCATCAGCCCAATTACCAGGAGCCGGGCTCTGCCCGCTTGGTGCTTCCCTGGGTGCGATTTCACGCCACAAAAGACTACCTCGACATGTTGCTGCTTCCTGGGCGTTATGAGAATCTCAAGGTGACATTCAACTTGGTCCCGGCTCTGATCGACCAGCTCCAATTATACACCGACGGTGGCACCGACCCGCACCTGGAACTGTCACGGATTGCCGCAGGGGAGCTGACTCCCGAGCAGAAGCGTGAGATACTGGGCAGCTTCTTTTCGGCCAACCTGACCCATATGATCGAACCGCATGACAGGTACTTCGAGCTATATCGGAAGTGTGGAGGCAATTCGGGGCAGCCGGTCCTGTCCGAGCTGTTCACCACGGAAGAAATGCGTGATCTCCAGGTCTGGTCCAATCTCGTGTGGGTGGATCCGATGTTTCGCGAGGAGGAACCGGTCAAGGCTCTCTTCGATCAAGACCGGCACTTCAGTGAGGAGCAGAAACACGCCCTTCTCGACTGGCAGATCGACCTGATCGGGCGAGTCGTGCCGGCCCACAAGGATCTGTATACTCAGGGGCGGGTCGACATATCTTTTACGCCGTACTATCATCCAATTCTTCCTCTTCTCTGTGACACCCGCGTGGCGCTCGAAGCGATGCCGAACATGGAATTGCCCGGCAGGTCGTTCCGTCACCCAGAGGACGCTGAAGCGCAAATCCGGATGTCGATTCAGAAGTTTGAATCGATTTTCGGAACTCAGATGACCGGCATGTGGCCCTCGGAAGGATCGGTCTCGGAGGAGGTGGCCGACCTTCTCATCAAGATGGGAGTCAAGTGGATTGCCACCGATGAAGAAATCCTCCACTACTCGTTCAGAAAATCGGGTATGGACCATCAGGCCAATCCCATCCATACCGTCTACGAGTACGGCCCAGGTCTGAAGCTGTTTTTTCGCGATCATGCTCTGTCTGATCGCATTGGATTCGTATATTCCGGCTGGGATGCGGATCGGGCCGTGTCCGATTTCATCGGCCACCTCAAGAGAATCCGGTCGCTGTATCTGGATCGGATTGATCAGACGGTGGTGCCGGTGATTCTCGACGGGGAGAATGCATGGGAGTATTTTCCCGACGATGGCCACGAATTTCTCTCGGAGCTGTACCGTCATCTCTCTGAAGACCCCCAGATCGAAACGGTTACCATGAGTGAAGCGGCCGCAGATATCGAGCCGCGGCAGTTGAAAGCGCTGTTTGCCGGGTCGTGGATCAACCACAATTTCCGTATCTGGATCGGCCACTCTGAAGACAACGAGGCTTGGGATCTTCTGGCCGAGGCCAGGGACACCCTGGTGGAGTTCGAGGCCAACAACCCCGACTTCAGCCGTGAACGAATAGAGGCCGCCTGGAAACAGGTGTATATAGCCGAGGGATCAGACTGGTGCTGGTGGTACGGTGACGAACATCGAGACTCAGGCAACGAGCAATTTGACTGTATTTTTCGAAGACACCTCGTCTCCATATATGAGATACTGGGTCTTGATACCCCCTTCCGACTCCTGCGCCCTATATACCAGGCCGGGCCCGGTCTGAAAGCAATCCCGCCGGATGCTCTCCTTACGCCCGAGATCGACGGCCGCCTGACGCATTTCTATGAATGGTCCGGCGCTGGCTATTTCGACTGTCTTCGAGCCGGCGGTGCCATGCATCGTGTCGACAACTGTATCTCGAAAATACATTTCGGATTCGATTACCAGCGGTTTCATATTCGGCTTGACTTCCTAAACAAGAATAGCTTAAAATTGATCGAGAGCCCACTCTTTGAGTTCGTCTTCTTCACGCCGGAACCGCGTCATCTGGTAATCGACGTATCCGGTGGGCGGACAAACGGATCGGCAGACGGACAGCATGAGTTCTGCTTAGGCGAAATCCTGGAGTTGGCCGTCGAGCGCAAATGGCTCTGGCCCCAAGAGCATGGTCCTTTGGGACTTACCGTCACTCTCCGGGACGGACAGTCTATACTGGAGAGTTGGCCGGAGAACGAACCTATCAGGCTTGACGTGGCAGAGAAAGACAAGGAGATGTTCTGGTCCACATAAGGCGCTGTGGAGGTTCTATGGCTGAATCGTTTTTCAAAGATGACAAGAGCGAGTCACCCACTGGGGAAATTCCCGTGCTTGAGGACAGTTCTCAGGCCGCTGCTGCGGGAGAAGAGTCCGGGAAGGAAGGGTTCGCCTCCGACGAGGGAAGGATGGCGGCCATAATGGCCTATATTCCCATTCTTTGCTTCGTGCCGCTTCTCAGTATGAAAGAGAACAAGGAAGCTCAGTTCCACGCGCGGCAGGGTGTCATGCTCTTTCTCGTGGAACTGGTCGCTGTCCTGTTCCTTATCGACACTGTTTCCGATCTCGTGTTCAAGGGCATCCTGCTGATTGCGGCGGGTCTTTCAGTGGCCGGAATCATCTTTGCTCTCCAGGGGAAGAACTACCGGCTGCCTCTCATCGGAGACATGATCGACAAGTCAAAGCTCTGATCTGTGCTCTTTTCGCAGCAGGGTTACACTCGGTCTGGTCCTGAACGGGGAGCAATACCCGCAGATGCTCGAGAGGCTCCCAGTAACGAAATAATCTTCCCAGCTATTACAGCAGGTATCTAAGTATTGCTAATCTGATTCTCCATTTAGCGGGTAGTTAAGAAAACACTTCGTCATACTCGAAAGTTGACGGATTCGTCATAGGCGTGGTGTCGGGCGTCCCGAGGCTTTTTCAGAAGTCGGCCAGGGGCAGACGGGGCATCTGCCGCCCACGGGCACGACGTGCCTCTTTTGGAGACTCTGCGTCCATACATCCCAAGTGATGCGAAGTCATTCCGGGCTTGGCCCGGAATCCATCTTGATAAGCGAT
>JAGLXI010000121.1 GCA_023132995.1 Candidatus Zixiibacteriota bacterium
GCGCCGTTGTCGCCTGCCGCTTCAATGGCTGATGATACATCAACCGGCAGCTTCGGTCCAAGCGAACAGGTCACCACGATGAGACCAACTGCGGCTGCGAGTAATAATCCTGTCAATACTGTCTGCTTCATGGCAATCCTTAGTTTTGTTATAAATGCTTGATTCATGTGGGTATACTATTATATGGGTTGCCGGTCGGCAAGTATTCTGTGACATTCCGTCGGTTTTATCGAGAATTCGGTTGCATGTTTGCGGACACCGCGTATATTCAGATCAATCTTTGACCGGCCGTCCATGGAGTTTCATCCTTCGGGCGAATTTCCCGGCGATCATTTGTGAGATTGTTGCGACACGATTCTGGAATCTGTCCAGGATGGCGCCTTTTGGCTCGACCGGTTCTCGGATGAGCCTCGGTCGGTTAAGAAGCAAGGAGATGTAAGTAGACAGTGTTTCGCGAAATTCATGAGTATCTGGAAACTGTGACCCCGGAGCGTCCCCCTGTCCTTCGTGAGATGGAAGAGTACGCCGCCGAGCATAGTTTCCCGATTGTAGGGCCGTTGGTGGGGAGGTTTCTGTACCAGATGGCGATAACCGTCAAGGCTAAGAGAATATGTGAGTTGGGTTCTGGCTTTGGATACAGCGCCTACTGGTTTTCACTGGCAATGCGTTCCCGCGGTAGAATTCTCATGATCGATTCGGACAAACGAAACAAGCGGCGTGCCTATAACTACTTCCAGAGAGCCGGCTTGGAGAGTCAGTTTGAGTTCAGGGTGGGCGATGCCTTGAGAATTTTGAAAAAAACTGATGGACCGTTTGACATTATCTTCAATGACATCGACAAGGACGGCTACCCCCGGACGATCGATGCGGTGGCAGGCAGGCTGAAGAAGAATGGTCTGTTTATCACAGACAATCTAATCTGGTCCGGCCGGGTGTGCGACAAGAATCCGGACAAAACCACGGAGGCGATAAAGGAGTTCACGCGACGCTTGTATCAGGATAGCCGCTTCTTTACGACTATCCTGCCGATCAGGGACGGAGTGAGCTTAGCGGTCCGTCTGTAGCGGTCGGCGTCAG
This sequence comes from Candidatus Zixiibacteriota bacterium, assembly GCA_023132995.1. GTDB lineage: Bacteria > Zixibacteria > MSB-5A5 > GN15 > FEB-12 > JAJRTA01. Next base: position 1,078 of record JAGLXI010000121.1, read on the forward strand.
ACAATGGCGCCAATGGTGACGGAAAGATCCTACAAATGTTGAAACAAAATGAACTGTTGAGACGTTCAATAGATGGGCACGTCATAGACTAAAGCCGTCTGAAAGATTTCCGATAATGGTAACAAGGTTCAATCAAACAGACGACTGGTGCACTAGGGGTGTCTGGGTCGAAGGTTGGTCCAGGTCATTTCGACTGTAAGCCTTAGTTGTGCGGACTTGATCACCGTTGGACAACTCGAATCGGCTTGACTAAAGTCAATGGACATCGTAACGGCAGTGTGCAAATAACAGTGTCGGAAAAAAGCTAACAAAAAATGTTGACAAATACTATAAGAACGTGTTTGAATTGTACTCCGAGATCATTTGATCTCGATCGGTTCCTTACTCTTGGCAGGAGTCCGCTGGCTACCAAGGGGTATTTCGATAACCGAACTCAGTCAGCGTGAACAGGGGTTTCATAACAACGGGTCGACACCGCACGTGTGGTGCGACGAAAAGAAAGATGTGCAGGAGGTAATATGCCTAAGCGAGCAGTTTTCATGAGCTACGAGAATGACGAAGCTTGTGTTGAAGTGAGGAAGTATATAGAAGAGTCCGGGATCATTTTGCAGGTTCGCGATATCTCCAAGCAGCCGTTGACGGAGTGGGAATTGACCAACCTCATCGGGCAGCTTCGGATCGAACATTTCCTCAATGTGTCAGCTCCCAGTTTTGGCAAACACAAGCTGGACCAGTCGCTGCCGCCGCGAACCGACCTCATTAAGTTGATGGCCGAGGATTACACATTGATCCGCAAGCCTATCGTCAAAGCGGCTCGCCTTATTACAATTGGGTGTGACAAGAGCAAAATCGCCGAAATGCTCCAGATTAACAGCAACGGCGAAGCAGTGGTCCATGATCCGCCACAGCCGAGGAACCACCGTCACAAAAAGGCTCACGCCGGTCGTTCCTGACGAGTCATCCCCTCCCGCCATGGGATCGCATTTGGGCAGCGGCTGCCGGGTCGGCCAATGCCCTATAGGTTGTTTCGCCGCATCAATCCTCCCGCCATATTCTTGTGCCCGGCTGGTTGAGCTTCATGCCGCCGGGCCACCGTGTTTAGTCAAACGTGGTCCCGTAGCTTCAATATTGCGTTTCCTGTCCCGTTAGCTATATTCGGGACCATGAAGCTGATCGAAACTCAAAGGAATCACCATGACGATAGAACGTGAAGTGCTCCCTACTGATATTCTGATAGTCGGGGCCGGACCGGCTGGTCTGGCTGTGGCCTACAAGCTGGCCGAACTGGTGGCCGCCGATGAAAGCCTCGAGATGCCGGAGATTCTCCTAATGGAGAAAGGTTCGCACGTTGGCGCTCATTCGCTGTCGGGAGCTGTGATGGATCCCCGCGGAATCACCGAACTCATTCCCGACTTCATCGACAAGGGCGCGCCGCTGGAGTCACCAGTCACCAAGGACGCCATGTACTACCTTGGAGAGGAAGCCACGCTCAAGTTCCCATTCATGCCGTCGGCTGTCAACAACCACGGCAACTACATCGTTTCGCTCAACAAATTCACTGCCTGGTTGGGTGAACAGGTGGAAGCGGCCGGGATCGATATCTTTGCCGGACTGGCCGGGTATGAGTTGATCGTCAACGACGGCACAGTCACCGGCGTGCAGACGGTGGATATGGGTTTGGACAAGGAGGGTAACCAGCGTTCCAACTTCGAGCCAGGTTCGATCATTGAGGCGAAAGTAACCGTTCTGTGCGAAGGTGTCCATGGTTCGCTGACCCGGCATGCCTGTGAGGAAATCCCGGAACTGACCGCCGGAAAATTCCCGCAGGTTTATCTTACCGGCGTCAAAGAGGTGTGGGAAGTTCCTGTGGGACGCATCAAAGCCGGGCAGGTCTATCACACCATCGGTTGGCCTCAGCCTTCGAGCGAGTACGGCGGCGGATGGATCTATGCCATGAGTGACACCATGGTCTCGGTCGGGTACGCGGTCGGGCTCAACTCGCCCGATCCCACCAACGATCCCCACATGAAGTTCCAGCGGTACAAGACGCAGCCATTGGTTCGCAAGATTCTCGATGGTGGCGCCATGCTGCACTACGGCGCCAAGACGATGCCGGATAACGGCTACTTTTCCATGCCAAGGCTGTACCACGACGGGCTGCTCCTGTGTGGTGATTCAGCCGGGATGCTGAATCCGCAGAAACTGAAAGGGATCCATCTGGCCATCAAGTCGGGTATGATGGCGGCCGAAACGATTTTCGACTGTCTCAAAAAGGATGACTTTTCAGCCGATGCTTTGCGCGGATACCAGAAACGATTCGACCAAAGCTGGGCCAAAGAAGAACTGCACAAGACGCGCAACTTCCACTCAGGGTTCAAAGGCGGCCTCTTCTCCGGGCTGGTTCACGGCATGTTGCAGATGATTACCGGCGGCAAGGGGATATACGAACGCCGTGTGAACAAACGTGATCACGAGTATATGTGCAAGCTCGATGAGTACGGTCGTCATGCCGGACGGCTGCCGGAAAAGATCACGATCAAACTCGATAACGAGTACACTTTCGACAAACTCACCGACGTTTACAAGTCCGGCACTCAGCACGAAGAGGAACAACCGTCGCACCTGGTCATTTCCGACTATGACATCTGCAACAATCGTTGTACCCGGGAGTATGGCAATCCCTGCCAGTATTTCTGTCCCGCGCAGGTCTACCAGATGGTCGAGGACCCTCAGCGGGAGGGGAAGCTCAAACTTCAGCTAACGCCTTCCAACTGCGTGCATTGCAAAACCTGTGATATTGTCGATCCCTACCAGGTCATTCGCTGGGTAACGCCCCAGGGAGGCGAGGGCCCCAACTACGAAAACATGTAGGCGGCCCCAGGCGGCTGCCGATGATCCCGGGCGCAAGTGGCGTGGTGTGACCGGCGGGAAAAACAGCTTGCGATCGCAACACTCGGGATGATTCGAGTGGTAACGGCGCTACCTGACTCCTACTCTCGTCAGAAAAAAGCTCCCTGCAGAACAGGGAGCTTACCGGTCTTTGCACGGTTAGGGAAAAGCTGCTTACATGTAATCTGATCTGCGCTGGTTCTTCTCGACGTTGTTTTCGATGTCGGAGGTCTCCACCAGATGCTGGTACCAGCGACCATAGCACTGTTGCTGTTTGTTCTGCAGGAGAATAGTACGCAGGGAATCGCGCTGCTCGGTGAACTCGGAGATATCCGCGCTCTTGCGGCCTATGAGTTCGAACATGACCGTACCCTTGTCGTGATCGACGGGGCCGGTCCACTGACCGGGTTCCGTGAGTGAAAAGACGGCGCCGATTCCGGACGGACCACGCCCATATCCCTTGATGTACGAGTCCCGCCGGAACTCTTCGGGCACGCTGTATTCCGCATCGAACTTCTTTGCCGCGTCTCTGGGGTTGGCGCCGCTCTGTAACTCGGCCCAGATGGCGTTGGCCGTATCACGGCACATTTGGGCCACCGCGCTTTTGACAATATCCATTTTCACCTTCTCGCCCATATCCTCATAGGTGGCAGGCCCGGCCGGGCGACGTTCATCAAGACGAATGACGAATAAATCGGTGGCGTTTTCCATTACCTCTGATATATCAGCGATTTTGTTCTCGAAAGCGAAGTCACTGGTGGCCCGATCGGCACCGAGATACTGGATGTTGCCGTTGCGAACAAACAGGCCGGTCTCCTCGACCACCAGATTCATGCTCTTGGCGGCCTCGGCGAACCCCTGATCCCGGGCGGCCGCCTGAAACTCATTTAGCGTGTTGAAGCTTCTGTCCAGAGTTTCTTCCGATGTCGCCACCTTGAGTAGAATGTGCGAAACGTGGGCTTTTTTGACCTTCTCCTTCTTCTCTTTTCCGGCTACATCCTCCATTTCTTCCTTGTAGCCGTGATGCTTGAGAATATGCCACCCGAACTGGGTGCGGAGCGGTTCGGACAACTCGCCCTCTTTCATCGAGAACGACAACTCATCAAACTCCGGCACCATGCGTCCCTGCGCAAACCAGCCGAGGTCCCCGCCGTCCTTTCCCGAGCCGTCCTCGGAATAGAACCCGGCCATCTCGGCGAAATCGGCCCCCGCCACCAGGGAATCATATATTTGCTTGCTGCGGATGTAGACCCTCTCCCAGTCGAGCGGGGAGGGCTTTTTCTCGATCTTAACGAGGCTCAACGCGGCGCGATCCGCGACGGTGTATTCATCCTTGTGCTCGGCGAAGTAGGCTCGGTTCTCTTCGTCGGTGAACTTGGGCGGCGGGCGCGAAAAGCGGGCGTAGGTGACATTGATCATGCCCGCCTTGATTCGCTCCGTAGAGACGATGAAATGATCCCTGACTTCAGCCTCTGTAATGTGGGCCGCCTGAACGACCGCTTCCTGAAGCTTCAGTTTGAGGATTTCGTTTCTGATGTGGGGCTCAAGTGAAGACCAGTAGGGCGCCATCTGCGGGTCGGCCATGGCGTTCACGTATTTCTGATAGTCAAACTTGCCCTCTGTCTGAAAATACTGAGTCTGCTGCAACTCCTGAGGAGGTGACATGCGCAGGTATCCGTACAGTTCTTCTTCGGTGACCGTGAGTTTATGCTTGGCCACCTGCTGCATTATAAGGCGGTCCTGCAGAATCTGGTTCCAGGCATCCTGCTGAATCTGCTTGACCTGCGCATCGGGCAATTCCTCTTCGCTCTTGTCGGCTTCGGTGCGCAGCAACATACTGAAGACCCGGTTGTACTCCTGCCAGGAGACTTCCTCGCCGTTTATGACGGCGGCCGCATTGGAACCTACGTAGTCGCTGCGACTGGACATGCCCAGCCCCCATTCCAGGACAATCATGCCCATGAAAAAGAACAGGACAATGATAATGATCGGGAGAATCATCTTGCGCAATGCGCTAAACATCCGCTTTTACTCCTTCGCCAAATGAGAGAATGCTCTCGTTGTCACTCCGGCTCTTATGCCGTAACCGGTTAACAAATCAATATACACCGGCTTCGCAAAATTCCAATAGCAACCGACAAGATATTTACAAAAAGGTTTGTCTTTTCAGCCCGGATTGCGATATCTTGGCGTCTGATGGTATAACTTCTATGATCAAGGTATCGACCATATTAACCGCTGTCTTAGTGATTGCCTCGCTAATGGTTACTCCGTCGGCGAAAGGCGCGCGGCGGTGGCCAGTCGACGGCACTATTGATCTTTCCAGTACCTTTGGCGAGATACGCGAAAGGCATTTCCACGGCGGAATCGACATCCGGACCGGGGGAAAGGTGGGGACGACCGTGTTATCGCCCGTCGACGGCTACGTCTGGCGGGTGAAGATGTCCTACTACGGCTCCGGCAAGTGCCTCTATATCATGGGGGACGACGGTCATATCTACGTCTTCGGACACCTCTCCGAGCTTGCCGGCAGGATTGATCACGCCGTCAAAGCGGCCCAGGTGGCTGCTCGACGATATTATCTCGACGTCTACTACCCTTCCGATTCGATCCGGATAAGCAAGGGCGAATTCCTGGCTTATAGCGGGCAGACCGGCGCCACCGCACCGCACCTTCATTTTGAAGTTCGGAGCACCGACAACGTTCCCATCAATCCTCTCACGCATGGTTTTGATCTGCCCGACAATGTCCGACCCTCTTTCCAGCGCCTCGGCTTCCAGGTGACCGATGATCGCTCCCTGTTCCTTAGCGGTCGGCGGCGCATGTTTGTCGACGTCGTCCGGCAGAAGAAGGCCGGTGATTTCACAATCGACACCCTGTTGTATTTCAATCATCCTTTCGGGATTCTGGTCGACGGTCACGATCTCATAAGAGTGGGCGGTATGAGACAGGCCATTTACAGTCTGACCGTATATATTGACGGCAAGCTGTTCTACGAGTCCCAATATGACTCCCTTGATTTTGAGACGACCGACGCCGTCCTTTTAGAGTATGACTATCTCGAGGCGGTAGACAACCGCAAACGGGTGCGACGGCTGTTCAAGAGTCCGGGCAACCGCTTCGCCGGAAGCCGGGGAAGCGACCATCGCCACGGCGTGTTCGGCCGGGGGGGTGCTGAGAAGGTCGGTCTTCACCAGGTCCGGATTGTGGCTGAAGACTGTTCCGGCAACTCGGCCGAGCTTTCATTCCGGTTCCTGTGGTGCCCACGCGAGAATGTCTACGAACTCGACTCTCTGGTGACGCGTCCAGCCGACACCAGTCTATTCTTTTTTACGCCGATAGCAGGCTACGAGAGACTGCGAATCGATTCCGTGAAGGCCCTTCGCAATGTGCAGGAACGCTGGGGGGCACCATCGACGGTGCACGTGAGGCATCTCGAGAACGGCCAGCTCAAATGCGTGGCGATTGGGCGGGGCGTAGACGTCGCGGTGCTTCGCCTCTTCCTGTTCACCGAGGGGGGCGGCCTGATACGCGATCTACTGTTCAACGGCATCCAGGAGAGTCAGCCCGATCGATGCGAACTGTTCTACGAGGTGATTGACGACGGCCTGCTGATCACGGTCAAGTCGCCGAACAAGCGCGGATCGCACTCGCGGATAGAACTGTATTGCGGGGATTCACTGCTCGGAATTGAGTATCCGCAGTATTTCGAGATGAACCGCCACCTCTGTTTCATTCCGCCGCGACCGGACTACGGCCGTATTGACCGGATCGGCGCGGCCATGACCCGGGATACGACCCGACCGGTAAGAGTCTTTCTGGACTCGCTGAACATTTTCGCGGTCGGGCATGAGTCTGAGCAGGAGATCTGGCTGGACAGTTCATTCACTTTGCACTGTGACCGGAGCAACTTCTACGAACCTCGTTTCATTGAGCTACGCAGTAACTGGGCCTACTTGTGGACTACATTAGGGCTGAACTCCGCCCACTACCGGATATTCCCCGAGGCTTTCGCCTGTCGGAAAGAGTTCACGCTTGCCCTGCGGACTGCTGATCTCCGCAGCCGGGAATTTTCAAGCGGAATCTGCTGGCTGGACAAGGAGAAGAACCAGTGGGTCTGGCTGGACAACAGTCTTCACGGCGACACCCTGAAGGCCGCGTCACTGGGAGGGGGCTCGTTCGCGGTCGTGTTCGATTTAGACCCGCCGGAGATTCACCACCTGAACATCCGGGACAGTCGGACCTACAGTGATCCTCGGCCGCTGATCAGTTTCTTAGCGGTGGACACCCTCTCAGGAATCGACGATGACCAGGATTTCCTTATCAAACTCGACGGCAAGTGGATGATTCCCGAATACAACCCCAACACCCGCAGGTGCGTAACGAGGCCGCTGGAGCCGCTGAGTCCCGGGAAGCACCATCTGGGAATAATGGTATACGATCG
>JAGLXI010000122.1 GCA_023132995.1 Candidatus Zixiibacteriota bacterium
CAGTTCGGAGACGGCCCGGGCAGCTACGTTCGGGTCGCCGTCATTCAGAGCGATCGTAAGGTAATGAATCGCCTGAGGCGAATCAGACCGCGCCAGCCCGCGCAGACAGGTCGAGCGTACAAAAGGATCGGGGTCGGCAAGGTTCTCGATAAACAGCGACGCCGCCTTGGCAACTTGAAGACGAGCCAGTGCGTAGAGCCCGGCTGCACGGACTATCTCGTCGGATTCGTCACTCACGGCCCCGATCAACTCCGCCTTCTTCGATTTGGCCCCGGCGTTGAAGAGGGCCAGGCACGCCGCCTCACGGACATCCGGTGAGGGATGATCGAGATAGCCGACCAGCAGATCGGCCGCCTCGGTCATGCTGCTGTCGGCCAGGCGCCCTGCCGATGCCACCGCCATAGCGCCGACCGCTGAGGGAAGATCAAACGCCACGTTCAAAAGTTTGGCGGCGTATTCTTTCTGTCCGGTAAGCCCGATTGCAAAGCCTGCAGCCGCAGCCACGTCGATTACGTCGTCCTGGGTTTTTTCATACAGGAGAGGGCCGCTGTCTTTCCCGCCAATCCTGCCGATTGCAAGGGCAGCGCGGGCGCGAACCTCGGGGGCGTTGTCCTCAAGATAGCCCGTCAGTTTGCTGCTGAGTGTCCGGCAGTCTTCCTCGTGGATAACCTCTGCGAGCCGTTCGGCGACTGATCTTTCGCGGAACCGGTCGTACAGATAGTATCCCATTATGACGAGGATGATAATGACCAGTGTGGCTGCAAGTCTGTTTAGCATCTTTCTCATAGACTGCAAATCTAAACCGGCTCCGCAAAGGCGTCAACTTATATAATTCTATATTGAAAAACTCGGGACAGAATACAAAACAGTGACTTCGTCACTCTATGAGTCATCCCCGTTCCTACTTCATTCCCGCACAGGGACTTTTTGAAAAACGTACTCCACGGGGTTGCGTCGGGTGGCCGTTTCAAACTTGTTTGGAACGGGAATTCAGCCCGGGAAGAGACACCCCCAAACAAGGGGCTCGTTGAAAAACCCGGAATATAACGCAAAGCAGCAACTGCTTTCCATAACAAGTCATTCCCGCGAAAGCGGGAATCCACTGGTATCAACGACTTCCTGGATGCCCGCTTTCGCGGGCATGACGAATCCGGCGGCTTCCGAGCATCACAAAACGCTTTTTCAACAGCCTGCTAATGAGTCATCCCCGTTCCTACTTCATTCCCGCACAGGGACTTTTTGAAAAACGTACTCCACACTTTGATGAATCCGCCGGTTTCCGAGTATGACAAAACGATTTTTCAACAAGCTCCCGGTAGTCGGAGAATCGCGGGGCGTGGGGTGCTCAGGATGCGAGCGACCTGCTCGAAACCGTCAGGCGGCTGAAATTCAAGTTTGACACGCCGCGAATGCACCTCTTATCTTGCCCATTATGCTCTGGGGAACTCGCCAATGTCGTATGACTCTCAGAAGGGTGGTCTTTGCCCTGATCCTGCTCGGGTTGACAGTGGCCCTGCCTTGTGTCAGTCACGGTGTCGACCCGGCCCGCTACAGTCTGTGTGATGTGCGAGTATTGTATCTCTTTGACGATCCGCGGGCAATCGACTGGCCGACTCTTTACTATCTCAACGATAACTTCGGTTGCCACATTGATCTTCTGTCCATCGAAACACACACGCAGTTTCGCGAGATCACCACCGAGATCGCCGATTGTGAGATCTTTCATCACCACTACTTTGTGAATCGGCCCGATTCTCTCGTCATCGATTCCGTGATGGCAGATCTGTTTTGTGAGCGGCGCCCGGATGTTGTCCTTCTCGGTAAATGCGGTGACAATTCATGGTGCCGTGCGTTCAAGACTGCCATTCTCGAATTGCCGTGGGATACCGACGCTCTCTTCAATATCCGGAAGGTATACGAGATCGTGGAGGACGGTCCCGGTCCGGGCGACTCGACCGGAGTGGTAACGCTGAACGCGCGTGAATTGTCCACCCGGTACCGCGTCCGCATGGATAGCGAGATCCCCGGCCTGTTTCACGGGTACCACTCCTCTGATTTCGCGGTGGGAAGTCTGACCCGCTACCGGCTGTTGCAAAGTGACCTCGACTCACAAGCCACCGATGCCGACTTCCTCAACGGTCTGAGCCCTATCAGCCTCGCGGCTCATATCGAAAGGCTGTTCTCCGACGGACCACAGCGGGCGACCTACCTCAAGCAGGCCAGCCGATTCATATCCGAATTCAATGCGGCCGTTCTGGCGGTCGGCGGGCAGCGAGCAGATCATGTCATCAGAGGTTATCGCGCCCTGCTGGACTTGAGTACACCTCCCCATCGACCTCCAGAGTCGGCACTGCACGCCACTTACCGGGCTTATCTCCAGCGGCTGGTAGCCAGAACCGAGAAGGTGGCGTTGCGAGCGGCGGGGATCGGATGGGAGGGACGCATTTCGCTGCGCGACTCCCCTCACGGCCCGAAGGTCAAGGCGACGGTTGCGCTCTCGGTGGACGGCCCGCGTGAGATAGAGCTGTCGTCGGTCATGTTTCATCCGCACTGGGACACGGCGGCGGTGCCTCTGGACACAATCGTCCGGGTAATTTCACCGCACCAGTCTTACGTGCGCGAATTCCTGGTTGACATCGATCGGTCGCTCCTGGAGACGGCCCGCCCCGATTCGTTGCTATTTACAACCTCTCTCACCTACGGCCTGATCCCGCTCGTCTTTTCCAGGTATCTCCTCATGCGCGAGATACCGGATATGACGGTCACCTTCGAGCCTGACTTCTTCTTTGTGCCACCGGTGGCCAACCTTGATATCGACCGGGTGGTGTCCTCCATGGCATGGAACCTCGTCATCACCAAGCCCCGCGATTTCAAAGGCAGAGTTCACCTCAACCTGCAGACGCCCCGGGGTGTTTTCGCAGGGGCATACCGCACCGATCTCACGTTGTACGAAGGGAACACCCTCAAGATGGTCCGCGTTCCTTTCACGCTCTCCAAACTGCTGGAACCGGGCATCCAGTATCCCACGGTATCGCTTTCAGTCGACGGGCAGGTTGCCTCCGCGGACACGGCCCTCATGCGCATTGCTTCCTGCGGGGTGGACGACAAACGTACGGTGGGTTTTCTGCCCGACAGCTCCGGGTTGCTCGAAGATGTCCTGCGCATGACCGACGCCGCCTTTCGACCCCTTACCGACCGGGGCCTGCTGACAGCCGACCTGCAAAGCTATGACGTAATAATCATTGGTTCCGGGGCCATTCGAGCTCACCCGTCGCTTGAGCTGATCCGTGACCGGTTCGAGGATTACCTGCGCCGGGGTGGATCACTGGTCATTTTGGGGCAGAATTACGACTGGCCCCAGGGAATTGTTCCGTTCGCGCTGACTCCCTCAATGGAGCAGACGAGTGACGAGAAAATAGCCAATCCCATTCCCGACGCCAAGGTATTGAGCAAACCATACGACATCTCAGTTACGAAACTGCGGGCTGCTTTCGGCCCCCGGCGGCGTGTCGCCGCGGCGGTGGTGTCGCCGGCCGAAGTCGTTTTTCAGACCGGCACCGGGGCCTCGCTGCTGTCCGTCTCCAGACTTGGGGAGGGCCAGATGATATACTGCGGATTGCCGCTGCTACCGATGATCTCGGAACTCGACCTCCAGGCCATCCACCTTTTTGCCAACATCCTCAACTATTAGACCGCTGCCGTATTATATTGCCGGAGCGAATGACACAAATGCGCCAAAACGTCAGGAAATCAGCAGATCATACCGGTCGCATAGGGGACGTATGCGGGGCTGCTATAAAGTTCAAGAACCTCAGCTTCCATTACGAGATCGGCAACCACCGCGAGCTTTTGCAGCAGCAGGGCATTTATTATAAGCTGTACCAGGTGCAGTACAAGAAGCAGGTCACAGGTGCGTGAACGGCGCAATAAAGCGGAGACAGCCAGGAGATGGAACCAAGCAAAAAAACCGTGAAAGAGCTGGTGACGTTTGCCTCGACGTTGGCCATCGGGGCCGGGCGAATACTCAAGGACGGCTTCAACCGGTCTCTCACAATTAAGTACAAGGGGCGCATCGACCCGGTCACGCAGTATGATTTGAAAGCTGAGAAATACATAACCTCGCGCATAACCGGTCGCTATCCTCATCATTCTATTCTCGCCGAAGAAGGCAGTGACGCCCACCAGCGCTCCCCCTATCGCTGGGTGATAGATCCGCTTGACGGCACCGTCAACTATGCTCACGGTTTCCCGGTCTACTGTGTGTCTGTGGCGGTCGAATTCGAAGAGAGATCAATAGCTGGAGCCGTCTACGATCCTGAGCGAGAGGAACTTTTCTCCGCCGCCGTGGGCATGGGCGCGCGGTTGAACGGCAGAAAGATGCGCGTGTCCGAGGAAAGGCGGCTGGGTCGTGCGCTTTTGGCCACCGGCTTCTCGTACACGGTTGCCACCGACCGCAAGAATAACATCGGGTTGTTTGGCCGTATGGTGAAGGCGGCGCAGGCAGTACGACGCCC
>JAGLXI010000123.1 GCA_023132995.1 Candidatus Zixiibacteriota bacterium
GTTGAAGAAGCGGGCGGCCGCGTCACCCGTCTAAGCGGTGACGCCTATTCCATTTCTGACAAAGACATCCTCGCCAGCAACAGCCGCATTCACAAGCAAATGCAGGCGATCCTGACCGGAAAGTGAGCCCGGCTCGGGACTGGTAGTTTCACAGTTTTGCAAAACGCCTTGGATTTAGTTGCCGTGGTCGCTATAATCGGTCAGGCAAAATGGAACTCCATACGATAATTGGTATAAGAGAAATATGTCTGCTAAAACACTGATAAAATCAACATCCGGCATACGCGGTATTGTCGGACGCGGTCTGGACCCCTCGCTGGCGACAGCATACGGCGCGGCCTTCGGTAATCTCCTGAAGACAGGAACGGTCGTGGTGGGGCGTGACAGTCGCCCTTCCGGCGAGATGCTCGTGCGCTCAGTAGTGGCCGGGTTAATGTCGGTCGGCATGGACGTCGTTGAAATCGGTATTGTCCCCACGCCAACGGTGGAAATCGCTGTCGCAAAGCTGAAGGCCGCTGGTGGTATCTGCGTCACCGCTTCGCATAACCCGGCTGAGTGGAACGCGCTGAAGTTCTTTGGCAATCGCGGGGAATTCATCACGGCGGCTCAGTTCCGGAAACTCGAGCGCATATTTGACTCCGGCAAATTCGCCTGCAAACCAGCCGCCCGGCTGGGTACGGTTGAGTTCCAGGGCCGATGGATCGACGAGCATATCAGGATGACGCTCGCAGCCGTCGCCGTCAATCGGACGGCCGTACGGAAGCGCCGCTTCAGAGTTGTCGTGGATGCCATCAACGGCGCCGGCTCACAGGCGCTGCCGACCCTGCTGGAAAGGCTCGGAGTGACGGTAATCAGGATCAACTGCAAAAACGACGGCGATTTCGTTCACGAGCCGGAACCGGCCCCGCAAAACCTGTCTCAACTGGCGCGCACGGTCAAACGCCACAAGGCCGACTTGGGCATGGCCTGCGACCCCGACGCCGACCGGCTGGCGCTTGTCGATGAAACGGGCCATCCCATTGGCGAAGAACTGACTCTTGCGATCGCTGTTCGGCAGGTTCTCAGAAAGGTCAAGGGTCCGGTTGTGATAAACCTGTCAACATCGAAAGTGACTGCCGACACGGCGCAGGCGGCAGGTTCGCGAGTGTATTATTCCAAAGTGGGGGAAGCCAACGTCGTGGAGATGATGCGTGCGAAGAAGGCCGTCATCGGCGGCGAGGGCAACGGCGGCGTGATCTACCCGTCGTTTCATGCCGGGCGCGATTCACTGATTGCGGCTGCCCTGGTGCTCTCATGCCTGGCCAAGGAGCGGTGCCACACGTCCGCGCTTGCGTCAACCTTTCCCGCGTATTATATTATGAAGTCCAAGGCACGGCTTACGGCCGACTTCGCCGGGCGGCTGAAGAAGCTCGAAAAAGAAGCCCCCAAGTGGCTCGGCCCGGCGACTGTTGACTGCAAGGATGGGTTGCGTTTTGATTTCCAGCGGGGTTGGTTGCAGGTCCGTTCTTCCAATACGGAGCCGATCTTTCGGCTGATTGTGGAAACGGATAATCCCGGGCTGACCAGGGATCTGTCACGGAAGGTGATAAAGCTGTTTAGCTGATCAAAGGATACCGATATGTGTGGAATTGTAGGATACGTGGGATACAGGGAGGCGGTGCCGATCCTGATGAACGGCATCAAGCGGCTGGAGTATCGCGGGTATGATTCGGCGGGCATTGCCCTCCTGACTGAAGGCGGCCTGATGGTGGCCAAGTCGGCCGGCAAGATCGAGCGGCTGGAGGAGAGGATCGCCGGCGTGGATTGCCGGTGCACGCATGGCATCGCTCACACTCGCTGGGCGACCCACGGCGAACCCAGCCAGCTTAACGCTCATCCGCACACGGACGCCGACCAGACCATGGCGCTGGTCCACAACGGCATCATTGAAAATTACCGAGCCCTGCGGGAGTACCTCCTCAGGCAGGGATACGACGTCCGCACCGACACCGATACGGAAATGCTGGTGCACCTGATCCGGCTCAATTACAGGGGCGACCTGACCGAGGCCGTTCGCAACGCTCTCAATTCCGTGGAAGGCACCTACGGTATTGCCGTCGTCTCGGTGGAGCATCCTGACACGCTGGTGGCCGCCAGGATGGGTTCACCGCTGGTGGTGGGCTACGGCGATGGTGAGAACTACGTGGCTTCCGACGTCTCCGCCATTCTGGAGCACACCAACCGTGTGGTCTATCTCGAAGACGGTGAAATAGCGACTGTGACTGCAAGCGGCGCCGAAATAACAAACATGGAGAATATCAGGATCGACCATCCGGTGGAAGAGATCGGCTGGACTCTTGATCAGATCGAGAAAGAAGGCTACGACCATTTCATGCTCAAGGAAATCCATGAGCAGCCAGCCACACTTCCCAATGCCTTTCGCGGTCGCCTCAACTACGAGGAGGGGATTCCCCGCCTCAACGGTCTCAACCTGCAATATGATGAGTTGCGCCGCATTCGGAGAATCATTATCACCGCCTGCGGCACGTCGTGGCACGCAGCCCTGATCGGCGAATACATGATCGAGGAACTCGCCCGCGTATCAGTGGAGGTGGAGTATGCCTCCGAGTTCCGTTACCGGTCTCCAGTCATCGATGACAACACCACCCTCTTTGCCCTGAGTCAGTCGGGCGAAACAGCCGACACCCTGGCGGCTATGCGCGAGGCTCAGAAGCGAGGCGCAACCGCGCTGGGCCTGGTCAACGTGGTGGGATCGACTATCGCGCGTGAATCTGACGGCGGTGTCCATATCCACGCCGGCCCGGAAATCGGTGTCGCCTCGACCAAGGCCTTCACCTCGCACGTCATGGTGTTGGCGCTTATCGCAACGCTTTTAGGACGTATGCGTCACCTGTCGGTGCAGCAGGGCCGGGAAATAATCGACGCCATTCAGAAAATCCCCGACAAGGTTCGGACGATTCTTCAGATGGAACAACAAATCAAGGCGATTGCCTCGGAATACTACCAGATGAACAACTTCCTCTATCTCGGGCGCGGCATCAATTTCCCGGTAGCTCTTGAGGGCGCTTTGAAGCTCAAAGAGATATCATACATACATGCCGAGGGTTACCCTGCGGCCGAAATGAAGCACGGGCCGATCGCCCTGATCGATCAGAACATGCCGGTCGTTGTCATCGCCCTGAAGGACCCCGTCTATGACAAGGTCATGTCGAATATCGCCGAAGTGCGCGCCCGCCACGGCCGTATTATTGCAATCGCCACCGAGGGTGACACTGAGATTGCCGACCGCGTCAATCATGTTCTATACATTCCAAAGACCAACCGTCTCCTGACACCGTTGTTGTCGGTTATCCCCCTGCAGCTTCTGGCCTATCATATCGCCGTCATGCGTGGCTGTCATGTCGACCAGCCGCGCAACCTGGCCAAATCAGTGACGGTGGAATAGGCCATATCCGTCACCAGTGACGTGATCCGGTTGATATAGACACCCCCCCGGCGTTGAGGCAAAATCACTCCACCGGGTATTCATCGGAAAAACCGTAAGCGCCGGACACCGGCGCCGCGTTGACGCTTGCCCGCCCCCGCCCTTCAATGTATATTGGCCGTCGAGAAACCAGGGAGTCTGAATTGATGGAACCTGCTCGCGCAAAAGCTGACATTATCCCGTATAGCGCCGAGTACTCCGGCCAGGTCCGTTCGTGGATCGACTCGGAGGAAACGTATCGCTATGTGTGCCGGGGGCAGGAGTTTCCGCCACCCGAGGATATTGTCGATTCGTGGCAGCGTTCCGGGGTAACATCCCATCTTCTCTTTTCCCAGAGCAAGCCGGTGGCCTACGGTGAGCTTTGGGAAAGACCGCTGGAGATGGCCGTCGAGATAGCGCACCTGATTGTCGATCCATACAAGCGCGCCCGCGGCTACGGGGTTAAGATGCTGGAGTTGCTCTATCAGCGGGCCGCCCACAGAGAGAACGTGGCCAAAGTAGTCCTGAATCTCTATGGCGAGAACGAGATTGCCCTGGGGTGTTATCTGAAAGCCGGTTTCGAGATAACCGGAACGTCAAGCTACACGGTCGGCCTGAGGATGGTTCGGATGGTGAAACAGTCCGACAAATGATCTGCGCAAATACATAAAGCCTGCAATTAATAAACTGTTGGAAGGATTGAGTGATGAGCGAATACAATAACCTGCTGGTGGAGACTAAGGGGGCGGTGTTGATCGTCAGGATTAACCGGGAGCGCGCTCTTAACGCGTTGAACCTTGAAACCGTGGCCGAACTGCAGCAGCTTTTCGACTCCTACCGGGACAACAACAGTATCGTCTGCGTGATAGTCACCGGCGCCGGTGAGAAAGCCTTTGTGGCTGGCGCTGATATCAAGGAGCTGGCCGATCTGGACAGCAGTTCCGGAGTTGACCTTGCGGCAAAGGGACAGCACCTGATGATGACGATTCAGGATTTTCCCCGGCCGGTTATTGCCGCTGTGAACGGATTCGCCTTAGGTGGCGGGACCGAGTTGGCTATGGCCTGCGATATCCGCCTGGCCTCCGAAAAAGCTAAGTTCGGCCAGCCGGAGGTGAGCCTGGGGCTGATTCCCGGTTACGGTGGAACACAGAGGCTGTCCCGTCTGGTGGGCCGCGGCAAAGCGTTGCAGTTGATTCTCAGCGGCGAGATGATCGGCGCTGCGGAAGCATATCGGATCGGCCTGGCAGACGAAGTCTATTCGCCCGAGGAACTCATGGACAAGGCCGTAAAACTGGCCGAGTTGATCGGCTCCAAGGGGCCGGTGGCTGTGACCCTGGCCAAAGAGAGCATCAATCGCGGGCTGGATGTCTCGCTGCCGAAAGGATGCGATCTGGAAAAAGCCAACTTCGGCTCGGTCTGCGGCTCTGAGGACAAGAACGAGGGTACGCGCGCATTCCTCGACAAACGCAAGGCGGAGTTCAAGGGACGCTGATTCGGCGAGACCTTGACACTGTAATCTAACAGCCGTTGCCGACCACGCGTGTGGCAGGGCGGGATCGCGGGGATCACGCCGTTCCGTCTATGACACGGTTTCTTCCTTGCGGGATGGTTTCGCGTCGCGCGAGCGGTCCGTCACACTGTCGGCATTGAGACTGACGCCGCTGTCGCTCGGTTTCTCCCCTTCGGATTCATCCGGCTCCCCCCGGCGTACTGTCGTCGCTCTTGGATCGGATTTCCTCATGCGATAGTATCCCTCCGGCATCTTCCCGAAGGCATTGATCAACTTGTCGTTGGAATTGTATGACTGGATCCGGTACCTGATGTAGTTTTTCATTTGGGGATAGCCGTCGAGATTTTCGATGGGCATGTTGAACGCGGCCAGGTGATTGCCGGCGCTCTTGGGGTCGGCTACTCGAATCAGAAGGAAATCCGTAGGGCAGATCCGACACTGCACACCCAGCTTGTTGAGGGAAGTTGCAAGACGCAGGGATTCATCATGGACTTCCTGAAGCCGGTTAGACATTGCCTCCGCATTCGTAAGCGTGGCCAGCATCGTCTTCTGGATGGTCAGCGAGATACGTTTCCCCTGGTGAGCGTGCTTGAGCCTCTCTATCGTGGATGGATTGGAGACGGCAAAACCCGCATCGGAGGAATTGATTGAGAAGGAAGCAGTGAACGAGCGAAGAACCACGACGTTGCTCAGGACATCCAGCAGTGGAAGAGCACTAATGCCCCAATAGTCAAAGTAGTACTCGTCCACTATCAACATCCCTTTGGGCACGGCGCGAGCCATTGCCTCAAGGTCGGCAACCGAGAAATTGGCTCCGGTGATGCGGTTGGGATTGGCCACGTAGATCACATCATGCGGCGATACTACCGAAGCCAGTACACTCTCCAGGTCGCCTGCGAACGGAGAGACTCCCAATTGTTCAGTTAGTGTTATCTCCGCCCGGTCGGCAGCCTGCGCCACCTCCGGTTCAACTTGGCCCGCACCAATCAACCGGGCTACAGGATGGTAATACAGACCGAGCAGATCTGTCAGGAAGTCCGTGAAATCTGCAAAGGGCACAATCATCGCCTTGTCGGCCATTACTTTGCGCGCGACTCGGGCCGTTAGGCCATCAAGACCGGCGCTGTAGGTAAGAGATCTGGACATCATAAGTTCCTATCCTCCGTTCAAGAGTATGGCTCTGTTTCCAGCCGTCGGCAAACGCAGCCCCGCGGTTCCACCGAAGTCCAATTCGTTGACAGGCACCAAGCGTCGAGTCAGCGGTATTCGGGAGATGGTGCACCATAGCCAATGTGGGCGTTGACGAGTGGTGATGCGGGGGCAACGGCCTCCAGTAAGAGGCTGTTGGAACGGTTGTTTCAACCAATGTTGGTCAGCTTTGTGAGTGTCTTCCATGACTTGCGAACTTTCCAGTCTATCGATCCGTGTGACAGCTTTGCAAACGGAGTGCCAAACGGTGCAATTCCTGAGTGGCCCTCCTAAGTTGTTGTCCTCGCGCGCGGAAGACGACACGTGCCAATCTGCGCCGTCGTGGATTTCGCCAGCATGGGCTGGTGGTGGGCAGCTCATTCCGTTTGCACTGGAACAGTTTTCCCATGCAGAAAAGCCACCCGGGACACCATCGCATCCCGGGTGGCTAGGGGAGGTGAGAAAATGAAATAAGGGTTACTTCGTGAATCTGGTTCCACATTCTCTTTGGGGGAGGCAAGCCTTGCCGACTTGCCCCGCTAACCTTTGGGCAGCACAGTCAAGGCTAACTCGTACCGCGGGCGGAGCGCGCCAAGCCGGTACGCATTTTCCTGTCTGTGCTTTCGATCAGGCTCTCACGCCACAACTGCTCTAAACCAGTGCAGCGAGACAAGCACAATGACCGCTATCAGCCAAATGAGAGCTTGTTTTTTCATCCTCACCTTCCTATTGCAGGACTTCCCGGTAACTTGAGGCTGGCATCAGTCCGGCCCTGACAACGGACATGATTGGTAGCAACCGCAATGCCACGCGTCTCGTGCGAAGAGTAAGCCGTTGAGAGTTCAGGAGATAACGGGCCGACAGACCGTCACCGCATCGGGCCGGACCTGTCTTTATCGAGAACTTGATTCCTGATAATCGAGAACAGTTTTCCGCGCCCATGACAGACAGGGGATTTGAACCGTTCTACCGGACCACCACGGATACTCAAGAGCGTCGCGCATAATTATCTTGACATCCGGGAGGGTCGGGACGTCTGTAGTCTGCGATGGCTAATCGTCGCCTTGCCAAACGGTTAATGCCCATGCCAGCGGGAAAAAACCAGCCGCACCGCTTGACAACGGGTGGAGCTTGTTGTAACTTCCATGATTGTTTGGCCGAGCAATGGTCGTTGCAGTGGTTGGTTGCCTGCGGCTTGGACAGAAATTGAGAAACCGTTCCGACCCTTGTGATTTTCTTGGAGTATGCGTGTCGGATGCTGTGGAGTTGACTGGACAAGATCTATTTTCATTTTCTATAGGAGCATGGAGATAAGGATGGGGATAATCAGAATCTCAGCCGCTGTGGTGATCGTTCTGGCAATGCTGTCGCCGGGACCGTTGGCCGGCGGGTTTGAGAGCTTGGGCGTCGGCACCAAAGCTACTGCCATGGGCGGTGCGTTTCGCGCTGTCGCCAATGACTGGACCGCCGCCTATTACAATCCGGCTGGATATGCGGATGTCTTTGACAACCAACTTGGGGGCAACCTCGCCCTCGTTCATTACCGCAATGAAATCACACCCGATTACAGGTGGAACGAGTTCAGTGAGCCGGGATTCTTCAATGGTGTCCCGAACTACAACTACCACGAGGTCCTGCCCAACCCCTCGGCAGGCTTCATAGTACGCTTGCCGGTCTGGGGCGAGACGGTTTTCGGGCTGTCGGCTTATCAGCCGTTTGATTATAACGTGACCTGGACTCTCTATGAGCATGACCTTGCTTACAACGACAGTCTGTATCTACCGAGCAATCAGTATCAGAACAACTTTGACGTGGTGTCGTTCCAGTTGACCGCGGCCAGGGAGTTCATCGAGGAAAAGCTGTTCCTTGGTGTGGGGCTGCAGGTGCTCAGGGGTGATCTCCTGCACACCAGCCTCGTTTTCAGGGACAACCCGTATCTTCTCCGTGATCCCGACTGGCAGTTTGCGGACAACCCGAATCGGAAGATTACTGAGTGGGTGGGTAATGACGGCTACGGTTGGGGTTTTGGCTTCAGGGCCGGAATGTTACTGAAGCAGAGCGAGAAGCTGACGCTGGCTGCAACGGCCGCCTTGCCGCTGGATTTCACGGTGAGTGGCAAATCAACCCTGGCCTTCCACATGCCGAAAGTAGATGTTATTCCTCCCAACTTTTTCACCGGAGGGGTAGAGAATCTACTAACGGCCGGCAGTCTGGTGACGGATTCCGCGGATTTTGAGGCTAAGCTAAAGCTGCCGCCGTCGATTGCCGTCGGTCTGGCTTACCAGGCCACAGAGAAACTGACGTTAGCTGTCGATGCCGAGTACACCTTCTGGTCGCGGTTTGATGGCTTCTCTTTCAAGTATAGTAACCACCAGGGTCTGACCGGTCCCGCTGACACCGCTGCCGACATGAAGAGCTTTTTCACTACCGATGTAGCTACACCCGTTGAATGGTCAAACACGGCCAAGGTCATGACCGGCGCCAATTACGAATACTCTGAGTTGCTTACCCTGATGGGCGGCTTCTCAGTAGATCAGTCACCGGCCGGCGACGTTGAGCAGTTCAATCCGCTGTTCATGGACCTTGGTACCAAATACAGTTTCAGCGGTGGTTTTCAGCTACACATAGAGCAATGGGATCTCGGCCTGATAACCGGCTACGCTCATTATCCCGATGCCGAGGTGTCCGCCCTGGAAGATATCGACGAAGACGGCAACCCCGACAGTTTCGCCGGCAGCTACAAGGCAGCCACCTATCAGACCGTCCTATCGTTCAACTACCGGTTCTAAGGAGAGTATAGATGGCCAAGTATACGAAACTCATATTGCTGATCACGGTTCTGGCGGTTGTCCTCATTATTGCCTGTTCGGATCGCGGGACGAACAGTGTGGAGGATGTAACGTTGACGACCGGTGGCATCTCCTCGAAGAACCATGTCTTTTTCGACGAGTTTATATTGCAGATTCGCAACGACTACCAGCTTCTTCAGATGGCGCTGTACATTCCCAGGGTGTCCTTTCCGCATCACTATGACGGCACCTTCAAGAAAGTCCCCCTGCTGGTGCTGTTGCCGCCGCAGGGCGCCGACCGCTACTACTTCTTTAACCACGGGCTCAAGAGCCTGGCCGATGAGATGATCTCCAATGGGGAGATTGAACCAATGGTCATCGCCTGCATATCCAACGACCGCACATTCGGGGGCTACTTCTATGCAGGCAACAGCTTCGCGGCCGGATTCTATGACAACCTTATCGGCGACGCGTTAGTAGAGTATGTGGAGGCTGCGTATCCGATAACTCTGTGCGACCCATCGAAGCGCGGCATCGGAGGTGTCGGCATGGGCAGTTATGGCGCTTTTCGGGCTGCCCTGATGCACCCGGGCGTATTCACGTCTGTCTCCGGGAACGATGGTCCCCTGGACTTTGACGGCGGACCCGATCGCGGCGCGGGCCTGATCGATCTCATGGATACTGTTCTATTGACGGAGCAGACACATCTGGGAGCCGACAATTTCAGAAGCACCTTCGACAGTTCCTCAACCTGCCCAGTGTCCCGGATGTTTATTGGTGGCTCTCTGGCCTTCACGCCTCACGATACGCTGCTCGATTACGATACCATAATTCGGGAACAGACGCCGAATTTGGGTGACTATTATGTCGCAATCGTAATAGACGACCAGACACGTGGTCTGCCGGGTTACATCATTACCGACTCCGTTACCCTGGTCGACAGTATTGTCATGGAGGACGCGAATAATTTCGATTTCCATCTGCCGTTCAGTTTCACCGAGAAGCCTTACGCCCCCATCTGGAACATCTGGCTGGAAAACAACCTCGAATCCCTGCTGGCCACAAGTGACGGCCTTGATAACACGGATATCTGGATTGGCACTAGCCCCCAGTCGCGTTACGGCTTTTACAATCAGACCATGTCGTGGTATGAAACGCTGGAGGCCGACCCCGGCGTGGATACGCCCGTGCTGCGGACGTACACTGGCTACGAAGGCAATCCTGCTGAAGATGACGAGTATTTGTACGAACTGTTGCGGGAAATGCTCATCTTCCACTCCCAGAGTTTTTATCCCGACGGCTCGGGAGACTGAAACCCCGAAAATAGAACATACCCGGAGGTCTGTACCTCCGGGTTTTTTTATACTTGCTGATAGATAACACAGTCCGGACAACGCTACGATTTGCCGGCCATTGGCGCCCACCCGGATGATGTTGAGGTCAGCAGCGGTAGAATCCTGGTCGATCTGAGCGAGCGCGGCTATCGGTGCGCGGTGGTCATTCTGAAGAGCCGGGCAACTGAAAGGGCATCCCCGGTCGCAGCGAGGGAACCCGCCGAGACTCTGTGCTCCGCGCAGATTCTCATTTCAGCAGGAGCATTTTGCGGGTGGCGCTGAAACCTGAGCTCGTCAGCTTATAGAGATAGATTCCCGAGGCTTTTCCGGTGGCGTCCCACTCGATCTCCACTGCGCCCGCCCGGGCATGGCCGGTGAAATCGTCGACCTTCTGCCCCATGACATTGTAGATTGTCAGCGTGTACTTCGACCCGCGCGGCAGGTCAAACGAGATCGTGGTGGACGGGTTGAAGGGATTGGGGTAATTCGGGTGCAGCGCCGGTGACAACGGAATGTTGCCACTACCGCTGTGGCCACCGCAGTCCGCACAGCCAACCGTCAGCTTCAGTATTATGCCTGCTTCCGACAGGGGCTCCGGAAGAAGGACTTCGCCCGATTCCCTGAGATCGTGATCCAGCGATCCGCTCTCGTTGGAGATCCGAAGGGTCATGGAATCCCTGAGGCCGAACGTTTCACCCATCGAAAGACGGGCGGACTCACCGGAGTTGCCGCGCACCAGCAGTTGGAACTCCCAGCGTTCGCGTTCGGTATCTCGAAAATCCCCCGCCAGCAGACGGCGAGTCCCCGAGCCGCTCTCCTCCACGAACGAAAGCGACGCATAATGACCCATAACAGGCGGTTCGCCCAGGTCGAAAAGATCAGGGCCCGATGACGCCAGCCCGTGAGCACCACAGAAATTCGACGTGTCATGCAGACCGGCGGTCTCCAATCGAAGCGAGATTCTCCAGAGACAGTCGCTGTAGGCACGGATAGGGCTTGCGGCGGGGGCTTGCCCCTCCTTGAATGGTATGTACAGATACCTGACTCCGCCGGCCGTGTTTCTCAGCCAGTACCCGTGGAAGGGTTCGAGCACATAGGCCAACTCGTAACCGGTTCCGGTGTATTCGTGGATCACCGGTTCGAGGCCGCCATCTCTGACGCAGTCGTCCCACCCGACATGGAAGGCAAACGGGTTAGCTATCTGGTTCCATCCGGGCTGCAGCGGTAATTCCCAGTATTCCTTGCCATCGACGATAACGTCCGGCTCAGTGGAACGGCCATCCGCATCGATCGTCTTGTCGCCGCTGACCACTAACCAGTAGCCCCTTCCAGGCTCAAGGGGTCCTACCTGCTCGTATTCGTCATACGCCGCCCTGGTTTGGTTCCATCTGCCCAGCCGCCACACCGCCCGATCGGGCGGGCCGAGGTCATCTTCCAGCACCGCTGACAGGTCATCGGGGATGACTTCAAACGGGAAACTCACCATCTGATAAGCGCCGTTGGCAAGGGCCGGTCCGGTCACATCGGCGAATGCGGCTCTGGCCCGGAAAGGTATCAACTCATTCGGACCACCGAAAAGAGGCACCGTCACGCTGTCACCGCCGGAGTAGGCGACCACGTAGTAATCAACACCCCGAAGCGTGACCGAGCTGCCCGGTACAGCGCCTGTATAGGATTGGCCGGTGCCAATCATCGCCTGTCGGTCGTATGTTGATTTTCCGCCCTGCCGATAACACAGTACCACCGAATCAGGCTCACTGAGCACCGAAACGCTCACCGAGCCGGTTTCGCCCAAGCCAATTGGATCAGGCAGGTCTTCGGTCACGGTAATTGTAGATGGTTTTCCAAGGGCCTCATAGGCGTCCATGGCGCGAGCGGCGGCATCCGACATCTCAGCAAGGGTGTTACCGGCCAGAATGGCAAAGGCGACGGTATCGGTTCCGCCGGCAGGAAGACTCAGAGGACCGGCGGCGATAAGCTGAAAAAGATCGAGGCTGCCGTTCTTGTAGACATCGGCGTTGGCGATACCGGCTGCCAGCGACGATGCCTTCTCCTGTTCGGTGAACCCGTCTCCATCCGGGGCGAGGGAGCCCTGATAATAAGTCAATTCACCCCGCTGCGTGAGCATGCTCGCTACCGGGCCGTCGACAACCGTCGCGCCGCAGAAGTCCTGCAAATCGCCGCTTGACGGATTGTTGTAAGCCATCCACGCATAGCCTTCATCGGTCTGATAGCCACCAGCGTTGCGCTGAAACTCGACTACGTCCCAGTCTAGATAAAGACCGAATAACACGCTGAAAAGATCGTAGGCGTTCGAATTGGTGATCACGTATCTCAGAATGATAAAATCGTCGTCGGGGTATGCCGACCATGCATAGGACTCTTGCACGATATCAAGACCCAGCGGATATTCTGCCCGGCTGTCGGAAAATGCAACCTGGGTCTGCTGGGTGGCTGAGTTCCCCGGCTCTGTGATAGCCATGTCGCCGCCCGACAGGACGCCGAAATCACCGTCCGGCTCGCCCGCGGCGTTGTGAAGACCGTCCGAGATGTGATTGCGGTCGGTGCCTGCGATCAAGCCTCCCTCAAAGAGTTCGTTGAGTCCTCCGTCAAACGTGAAACCGATTCCACCGCCTGGGAAAAACGAGTTCGCCGCCAGCCCGAATGTCCCATAGTT
>JAGLXI010000124.1 GCA_023132995.1 Candidatus Zixiibacteriota bacterium
GCCGTAAGCAGTATCAACAATACCACCGATGTTTTTTTCAATTCGATTCCCTTTTCTTCGCGGCCCGTTCCTTCAACTTGTCCAGGTACTCCACGGGTACCGGTTCCGAACCGACGGTTCCGTGGTTGGCGCCCCGCCCATGAAAGTCGGAGCCGCCCGAACACAGCAACCTCAGCCGCTCAGCCAGATGCTTGAGCCGGTCGACGTCTGCCTGCCTGTGACTGGGATGGTACACTTCGATCCCATCCAAACCCAGCGCTACCAGGTCTTCGACCAAAGCGACGGAATTGTCGACCATCGGGTGCGCCAGAACGGCCACACCGCGGGCCTGATGAACAAGCTCGATGGCCTCCCGGGGAGCGAAGTTCTTCTTGGGGACAAAAGCCGGTCGACCGTCGCCGATGTATTTGTGAAAAGCGTGTTCGTACGTGCTGACAGCCTTGCGGGCGTGCAGGGCCGCTGCAACGTGAGGACGTCCCACCGGGGCTCCGCCGGCCTCTTTCAGGACTTCCTCAAATGTGATCTCGACACCAAGTTCGTTCAGTCTTTTGACAATCTGAGCGCCCCGTTTGTTCCTGCCTCCCTGAAACTGCTCTATAGCCCTATGGAGAGGTTCGTTGTCGGTATCAAACAGGTATGCCAGGATGTGAATATCTTTGGCGCTTGACGAGCATGAAAACTCAACACCGGGGATTAGCTCCGAATCGCCATTACGCCGAAGTTCCCGAATCTCAAGATATCCCTTGAGAGTGTCGTGGTCGGTGACGGCGAAGGCGACAAGGTCCAGGTTGCGAACGACTTCGAGCAGTTCCGCCGGACTGTACGTACCGTCGGATTGATTGGTGTGCAGATGCAGGTCGATGCGCTGTTTCATCTATAACTTGCTCTCAACCAATTCCCTGATCGCCGTCGCCCTCTGCCGTGCTTCTTTGGAAACAGCCTCCACCTGCTCTTTCAGGCTAGAAACAAACTCCGCGTCGGTGATCGACCCCAGGTTGATGCGGACATTGTAACCGGCTCCGTCAACCGCGGCCATAGCCATCAGACCGGCCACCCCGGCGTCGGTAACGGAGTTCACATTCCCCTTCTCAGCCACGATCCGGGCCAGATTGAGTACGTCAAGCGACTTCTGCATGACCGTCAGCGGCACTGATGCGGCTTCTTTGTTGGCAAACTCCACGGCGGCGTCTTTGGGAACTCCATCGGGCAGCTTGAACGACTCCATGACCTTGTTGAAGGCCTCCTTGTCGGTCTCGATCAGTTCGGTCAATTCCCGGCGGAGCGTTTCGGCCCTGTCCCTGACGTCGGTCAACTCGTCCTTGACGCCGGCATACTGCTTCTTGTTGACGGTGAGACGACACACCATCGCCGCGAGGGCCGCTCCCAGCGCCCCGGCTGAGGCAGCCACCGAACCGCCACCCGGAGCCGGCGCCGAAGACGCCACCTCGTCATAGAAACTGTCGGCCGTAGCCGCTACGGCACCGCCCGCCGCCTGAAGCTTCTGCTCCAGGACTTGCTCCTTGGAGAAGTTCTCAAGCCTCAGGTAGAAATCGGCCACGTCGAGTATGGCGTCGTTGGGCAGAAGCCCGATCACCTCGGACGAAGTTACGTTCACGCCGTAGCGCGCGGCTTCCGACTTGATCGTCTCGAAGACTCGGAATATCGGCGTCTTGGTATAGTTGACCAGGTTCATGGAGATCTGCACCTGGTCGCGCTCTTTTATCTCGAAGCCAAGCGCCTTGACATAGCGGTAGCCGCCTTTCAAGCTGCGAACGGCGTCAGCCACCCGGTCGGCGATCCATTTCTTGTTGGTGCCGAGGTAGACGTTGAACGCCACCAGTGGAAAGCGGACGCCGATAGCGGTGGCCCCTGCCTTGAGGTTCATCCTGGCCGGGCCGTAGTCCGGCTTGCGTGACGGGTCCTCTTCGATTGCCTTGATCATCCCCTCGTACTGTCCCGTCCGCACTTTGGCCAGGTTCCGGCGGCTCGGCCTGGTACGAGCATCCTCATACAAGTAAACGGGGATTTTCAGTTCCTCGCCCACTTTCCTGCCAAGCTGGTGGGCAAGTTCAATGGCGTCCTCGATGGAAACCTCCGAGATCGGTATGAACGGGCAGACGTCGCAGGCTCCCATGCGGGGATGCTCGCCCTTGTGGGTTGTCATGTCGATCAGTTCGGCCGCTTTCCGGTAGCCGCGAAAAGCCGCCTCGACAGCCTGGCCGGGGTGGCAGACGAACGTCACCACGGCACGGTTGTGGTCCGGATCCATCTCCTTGTCCAGCAGGACGACGCCGTTCTCAGCCGTGATGGCGGCACAGATGGCATCGATCACTTCCGGGCGACGCCCTTCCGAGAAATTGGGGACACATTCAACTAACTTGGGCATATTAATCTCCAAATCCAATGCTGACTTGCCACATTTGCCAACGCTGCCTTGTCACACTTTCCAATAACCGGAACCCGTCAGTAACGCTACATCCACAAAAGTCACACGGTAAAACGCAGCGGCAGCATTACCGCTTCCACTGGAGCCTCAAGCCCCACGCCAGAAGCGGGATCATAATCTCATGGTGTTCTACGAAATTGAAACCTTTCCCGAACGACAGAGTCGGCCTGTGCACTATGTTTTCCATAGGACGATAGTGGGTTATCATATCAAAATTAGCCGTTGTCAGCCGGCTCTTTCCTTTGTTCAGGTTGCGCGCCACGTTGAGCGCCTTGAGAAACACTTCCGGCAATATGACCGCCGATCCGATGTTCGCCACCGCTCCCCCCCGGTCAATGGAGGCACAGACACTGCAAAGGATGCGGAAATCGACATGCGACGCGGCTCCAACGGCAGCTGCGTCGAATTCCGGATGCTGAGCCACGATGTCGGTGCCGATTCCAACATGAATGGTAGCGGGCCGACCCAGCGCCTGCGCCCGGCCGAAGAGTGAGAGTTTCCGATTGCGTGCTTTCTCGCCGTTAATAAACAGCCCGGCCGCCTCCCCCAGACCGATTCCCTCGCGGTCCGCCAAAGCGCCCACCGAAGCGAACATCTCGCCTGTCTCCCGCGCCATTCCGAATGAACCATCTTTCAGCCCGCTCGCCACATCCTCGGAAGTACCACCGAAGAAGGCCACCTCCAGATCGTGGATGAGACCGGCGCCGTTAAATGACAACCCGGTCACTATCTCCCGTTCCAGCAGGTCAATGATAACGGGAGACAGCCCCACTTTGATGGGGTGCGCTCCCAGGAAAATATGGAAGGGATGCCTACCCCGGCGCGCCTTGATGACCAGCGTTATGAACTCCCTGAGATCGGCAGCCTTGAGAAATGAGGGCAGCGACTCAAAGAAGTCGACGCCGCTGATTTTCTTCATGGGGCGGCCAAAGGCCTTCCGCTCCGCCTTGTTGACGCGCCTGGCAAGGGGGTAGCGTTTGACACGGTCAAGGTTGACCGGAGATGTTCTTCTGAATCGGGTCGCCATCGGTCAGAAAGCCTCGATTTCTCCCAGACGATAAGCGGTAAGTTCTGCAGAAATGGAACCAACCAGGACCTTGGATTTCATTATAACCGGCATTTTTAGATAATCGTCGGTGAGCCAGACCTTCAGCCGGCCTTCGTGCTTGAACACGCCGACCGACCTGAGAAGCGGCTCGACCACGATACAGTCGAAGGTCCCAGCGTCGACCGTAACTGTTTCCCTCTTGAGGATTCTTACCTCGAGCGGGTAGTCCTTGCCGTCGGTGAAGTTTTCAAGCAACAGCGACTGGCCCACCTCCAGGTCCTGCGTTCGCACGTAGTAGAGCACGGACAACACATCCTGAACAAACGGCGCGACCTCAAGCGTATCATCGTTGTAGAAGGCGAGATGCTTGTGCTGATCAAAGGTACACAGGCGGTTGGAACGATAACTGCCCTCACGAAGGTCCTTTTCAAAGCGCCAACTGAACAAACCCGCGGCGTCGACAATCGACTCCACCCGGTCATCGACCTTGTAGAAGGTCGAAAAGAAGCTGTTTGAGTTGGCCCGGGTTACTATCTGATAGCAGGGGCGCTGTTCCCATTCAATCAACCGCAGCACCTCCATAGTAGCCGTGCCGGCATTGATGAACCCGTAGTTGATATCGAACGACAGCTTCTCCCCAACGCCGAAGGCGACGTTGTCAATGGTCCGATCAAGAGGATTCATCGACGCCATAACGGACGCGGAGTCTTCCGGCGATGCCTCAGCGATCTGGATTTCCACTGACACAAAGTAGGCCAGCGGCACCAAGCCTGCCAGCGCCACCGTCGACACCAGGAGCTTATGAATCGCGGATCGATCAGCCATTGGTCTTCTCATCAATTCTTCTTACAATCTCGTGAAGGGACTTGCCGAGATACTCGCCGATTTCCAGAAAGGTTTCATTGTATCGCTCAAGCGACTGGCCGATGGGATCCTCGACGCCTTCCCCGTCCCGGTCGGGTTGCGGGAAGTTCTTGAGCAGATACGTCTTGTCGCCTGCCTCACGACAGATTCTGACAATCTCCGCCACGTGCCCCGGGGTCATTCCTATAACCAGGTCGGCCTTTTCAATCAGCGGGCAGGTCAGAGGCTGCGACTGGTGTTTGGATATATCAGCGTCCCATATTTTCGACGCCTCTATGGCATAAAGCGTGGCGGGAAAACCCGCCGCCGCCGCTGATCCGGCGGACATGACCTCGAACTTGCCGAGCCTCTCTTTTTCCAGCAGGACCCGCAGAGCTCCCACAGCCATAGGGGAACGGCAGGTATTGCCGGTACAGACAAACAGTATAACGAACTTGTCACTCACAGCAAATATCCTTCAAGGCGGTGGCAATCTCGTCCTGCGATACAGCTCCCGCCCGCAGCACCCGCACCGGATCGGTCGAGCAGTCCACAACCGTAGAAGGGGCCGAAGTCAGCCGCCCGCAATCCAGCAGAAGACTGACGCGAGAGCCGAGGGCTGCCGACACGTCACGGACGGTCTCGCCACCCCCCTGGCCCGTGAGATTGGCTGACGTGGCCGTGAGGGGGAAGTCTGCCCTGCCCAGAAGCGCCTGGATAACGGGAGACGAAGAAACCCGCAGCCCGATTCTGCCATCGACTACCACCGGTGGCTCCCGGGTCAGCACCGACGTGAGCACTAATGTCACCGGGCCGGGCAGAAAACGCGACGCCAACGCAGATGCCTCGGGAGTCACCTCGGCAAACCGTGGCATCGCCTCCACGCCGTCGACGAAAATCGCCATCGGCAAATCACGAGAGCGTTGTTTCGCATCGCACACCCGCGTCACCGCCGCAGGGTCATCGGCGCGCGCCAGCAGCCCGTACAGAGTATCGGTTGCAGCCACCACGAGGGAGCCACCGCGAAGGAGCGAGGCGGCCCTCTCAATCACGGCCGGATCAGGCGAATCGTACGCAACCGGTACGACGTCTATACTACTGGTCATACTGCGAGTCGAGTTCACTGTCAAGAGTGTCTCCAACGGGGGACGGCGGGGAATCATACAGAAGCGGCTGCTCTTCGATGCCCACGTTCACCATCACGACCCAGGCGTTGGCGTATCCGGCCGCCCTGGCTCGTTGCTGGTACGTCTCCGCCGTGTCCCTGTCCGCGAAACTCCCCACCCTCACCTTGAAATATGGCACTTCATAGTCCAGGTAGACGGTGCGGTCGAATATCTCCTCGGCGATCATACGAGCATACTGCGCTTCGCCGTACAGCTTGCTGGTAAATATCTGGATTCGAAATGACTGGTTGTTGAGCCGGTCGATACGGTCGATGAAGAGAGTACTGGTCGCCGACGGCACAGTCGAATCCGGCTCGTCCATCCCGATATCGCCCCCCTGGCTCCGGACAGCGCCGGAATGCGGATACCGGGCGGGTACTATCTCGCGGTCCTGACGAAGCTCCAGGGGATCAAACCGCGTCAGAGCGGGCGGCGCTTCATCGGAATGAGGCGGCTCCTCTTTTCCGACACCCCGCGATCCCCCGCAGCCGATGCACAAACTAAGACAGAACAGCGACATCAGCAGACTACAAATATTTCCGCGTTTTCTCATTCTCTTCCAGAACCGTCAGCATCTTCTTGATTTCATCAGCACGCGACTTGTGCAGCACCATGGTGATGTCGCCCGAACGGACAACGACAAGATCCGACACGCCCAGGCAGGTGATTATTCCCTGAGCGTCATTATAGACGGTCATCTCATAGGAATCCAGAACCATCGTTTCCCCAACCCGGACATTGTTGTTCTCGTCTCTGTCCATGTAACGCTCCAGCGCATTCCAGCCCCCGACGTCGTCCCATACGATGTCTGCCTTCATGGTCAGCACGTTGGCGGCTTTCTCCAAGACGGCAAAGTCAACCGAGATTGAAATGGCCTTCTGGTAGAGCTGCCGGCGGGCCTCGGCCTCAGAGTCGGTCCCGATCTGCCCGGCATATTCCACGAACAGCTTACTCAGCTCCGGTTCGCATTCCGCGATGGCCTTGAGGATCGCCTCGGCCGACCAGATGAACATGCCGCTGTTCCAGAGAAAGTTGCCGCTGAAATAGTACTCCTTGGCGACCGCCACGCGCGGTTTCTCGGCAAAACCGGCCACCCTGAAAATCGAATGGCGACCGGCATGTTCGAACTTGTCACCGATCTTGATGTACCCATAGCCCGTCTCCGGGCGAGTGGGCACGATGCCGATCGTAATCAGGTGCTCGTCTTCGGAGGCGATCGCCGCCCCTTCCTCCAGTATCTTGAGGAGCTTGTCCGTCGGCCGGATCAGGTGGTCGGAGGAGAGCACAATCAACACGGCGTGCGGGTCGATCCTGGCCAGATGGGCTGCTGCCAGACCGATGGCGACACATGTGTTCCGTCCCAGCGGCTCACTCAGGAGGCACTGCTCCGGGAGATCGGGAATCTCTTTCTTGATGACCCCGACCATGTTTTCACCGGTCACTACACGAACGTTCTCCTTTGGCACCAGGGGAAGGATCCGCTCAATCGTCTCCTCCAACATCATTTTTTCAGAGGTGAGCCTCAGGAACTGTTTGGGCATTTCAACCCGTGACAGGGGCCAGAAGCGCTCGCCTTTACCACCCGCCAGAATTACACCGTATACCACAGCCATTCCTCTAAACACGAGTCCCGTAATTTATCGATCATAACAGGCCAAAACGCCCCCGTCAACAAAAGATTC
>JAGLXI010000125.1 GCA_023132995.1 Candidatus Zixiibacteriota bacterium
CAACAACTCCGACGCCATGTTGGCCTTGATGAAGAAGGAAGAAATCAGCGGCTTGTTCGTGGTCGGGTCTAATCCGATAATGCTCTACCCGGACCAGGAGTTTGTTCGCGAGGGATTGGGAAAGCTGGACTTTCTGGTCGTCTGTGATCTGTTCGAAACGGAGACGACCGCTCTGGCCGACGTCGTTCTGCCTCTGTCCAGTTGGGCTGAGTATGACGGAGAGTACGTGAATCTCGAAGGCCGTGTGCAGTCGGCTCGGCGCGCTATCAGGCCGGTGGGCAAGTCCCGGCCCGCATACGAGATTATCATGGCTCTGGCCGACAAGTTCGGGACCGATGCCTTCCCGTCACTGGAGCAGTTGTCCTCGGAGGCCGGATGTCTTCTCGATGTCAATGACCAGCCGCCGCTACCGGACGAATTCCTCGAAGTAAAGCCGGCTGTTGAAGAACCCGACAAGGAATACCCCCTGCCCATATTCGTGTGCGACGATCCCCACCACCGCGGTCACCTGACGGAGAAAGCGCCATCGCTTGCCAACTTCGCGAGTGAAGCCTATGTTGAGTTGTCGCCGGGCCTGGCGGTGGAGGGCAACCTCAGCGATGGAGACCTGGTACGCGTTGAATCAGAGACAGGCAAAATAATAGTCGCGGCCAGGATATCGGAGCACCTCGAGAACAACTGCCTCCTGGTGCCATGCAATTTCTCGGCGACGCCGGTTATGTCGCTGTTGATGCGCAAGAGGCGGATCAATAGAGTGAAAATCAGCAAGGTGGATGATTAGCGGCATGCTGGAAATCGTTCTCATATCTGCGATCAAGGTGGTGGTAGTCATTCTCGTCGTTCTGACCGGATGCGCCTATGCCACCTACCTCGAACGCAAGGTGGTGGGCCACATGCAGCATCGCATCGGGCCGCTGTACGCCGGGCCCCATGGCCTGCTGCAACCTATCGCCGACGCCGTCAAGCTCATTTTCAAGGAAGAGATTGTCCCTGACAATGTCGAGCGCGTCACCTATGCCCTGGCGCCGATCATATCCTTCGTCCCTTCGATGCTGATTTTTGCCGTGATACCCTTTGGAGCCGACACCGTCCTGTTCGGACACGAGGTGACGATGGTCATCTCGGATATGAACGTCGCCATCCTGTTCATTCTTGCGACAACGTCCCTGGGTGTGTACGGCATCGTCCTGGCCGGGTGGTCGTCCGGATCGAAGTACTCCCTGATGGGTGGGCTTCGTTCGTCGGCGCAGATGATCTCCTATGAAGTGGGCTACGGTCTGTCGATAGTCGGCGTCATTCTGATCGCAAATACTCTCTCCCTGCGGGAGTTGGTGGAACAGCAGGCCTCGTTTGGAGATTGGTTTATCTGGCGGCAGCCCCTCGGTTTCCTGTTGTTCCTGACATGCGCCATTGCCGAAACCAACCGGTTGCCTTTTGACATGCCCGAAGCGGAGTCCGAGTTGGTGGGCGGATTCCACACGGAGTATTCATCGATGCGCTTCGCCATGTTCTTTATCGGCGAGTATGCCGCCATATTGGGTGTGGCCGCGGTGGCTACGTCGCTGTTTCTGGGCGGCTGGCAGGGGCCTTATCTGCCGTCGGTGGTCTGGTTTTGCATCAAGGTTTTTCTTTTCATGTTTTTCTATATCTGGCTGCGGGCGACCTTTCCCCGCTTCCGCTACGATCAACTGATGGCTTTCGGGTGGAAGGTTCTGTTTCCGCTGGCCCTGCTCAATACGATAGTCACGGCGGCGCTGGTGATGCTATAGGGTATGTTTGAGGTAGTGTCAGGATGAAAGAAGTAGTAAAAGCGCTCGGACATGTCGTGTTCAAGATGCCGCTGGGCTTTCTGGTGACGATAAAGCACTTTTTCAGGAAGCCGGTCACGCTTGACTACCCTCGATACAAGGAACCGATGGCGCCGCGCTACCGTGGCAAGCATTACTTAGAGCGCTATGAAGACGGCAGCGAGCGTTGCGTCTGCTGCGGTCTGTGCGCCGCCGCCTGTCCGGCCGACGCCATCTACATGGAACCGGAGGAAGGCGAAAACGGGGAGCGGCGAGCGAAAGTCTACGAAATCAACCTCCTGCGCTGCATCTTCTGCGGCTTCTGCGAAGAGGCTTGTCCCGAGGAGGCGATCTTCCTGGGTCGCGAATACGAGTTCTCGGACTACGACCGCAATTCTTTCATAGTCAACAAGGAGAACATACTCACACCGCATCCCCGCAAGGACAACCCCTTCAAGCGGATATATCGCCAGGTGCGCCGGGTCTATGGTGTGACGGACAAAGTATGATAAACCTCGACACGATCATATTCGCCATTTCGGCCCTGGTGGCCGTGTTCGGAGCCGTCATGATGATCGGCCAGCGCAATCCGGTGGCCTCGGTTCTCTATTTTATCCTATCGCTGGTGGCCCAGGCAGTGCTGTACATCCAATTGGGAGCCCTCTTCTTAGGAGCCATTCTGATCATCGTGTATGCCGGGGCGATTATGGTCTTGTTCCTTTTCGTGATCATGTTGCTCAATCTGCGCGGACAGGAAGACCTGGGTGAGCGCGGATCCTCCGTAGGTCGTTTCAGCAAGTATCTGTTGGTAACGCTGTTCGTGATCGAACTGGGGATGGTGATCAAGAGCAGCGTGTTGCCCAACGCCGGAATTACCGGGATCAGTTCGATGGTCCCCTCTGATTTCGGTTCAGTGGTCGGCGTGGCAGAGCTTCTCTTTGGGAAGTACCTGTACCCGTTCGAATTAGCGTCGGTATTGCTGCTGGCTGCAATTGTGGGTGCGGTTGTGATGGCCGGACGTGAAAAGGCCGGTGATACCCCGGCCGCGGCGAAACCGGAAAGCGCATCGGGCCCGGGCTCTGTCGGCGGGGCGGGAGACTGATATGGTAACTATACCTGCATTCCTGATTGTAGCGGTGGTGATATTCGGCATTGGCGCTGTGGGTGTTCTGATAAGTCGCAATATCATTGTGCTCTTCATGTGCGTGGAACTCATGCTGAATGCAGCCAATCTCGCTCTGATCGCGTTTTCAAGGGCCCTTAACATAATGGACGGTCATGCCTTTGTGTTCTTGGTGTTGGCTGTAGCTGCCGCGGAGGCGGCCGTGGGATTGGCCATTCTGATTGCGATCTTCCGCAATAGGGAGACGATCAACATCGACCGGTTTGATATGCTGAAATGGTAGGGGATTGAAGCTGTAATGTCCGAGTACCTGTTTCTTGTCCCGATTCTCCCGCTGGCGGGCTTCCTGATCAACGGGCTGCTGTTGGGACGGTTGCCGCGGCCGGTGGTCTCGTTTGTGGCGTGTGTTCCGGTCGGTCTATCGTTTCTGCTGTCGGTCCTGTTGTTCTTTGGGTTGAAAGGGCTGCCGCCGGACGCGAGAGTTCTCGAGCAGGTTCTCTTCCCGTGGATTTCGTCAGGATTCCTTCTTGTCAATGTCGGTTTCCTGCTTGATCCGCTGTCGGCCGTCATGATTCTGGTTGTGAGTGGCGTCGGTTTCGTGATTCATCTCTACTCGATCGGATACATGCACCACGATCCGTGCTTCGGACGTTATTTCGCTTATCTCAACCTGTTCATGTTCTCGATGCTCACCCTGGTTCTGGCGGACAACTTCCTTTTCATGTTTGTAGGGTGGGAAGGGGTCGGTCTCTGCTCCTACTTGCTGATCGGCTTCTGGTTTGAGAAGAAGTCCGCCTCGGATGCCGGCAAGAAGGCCTTCATCGTCAATCGGATCGGCGACTTCGGTTTTCTGATCGGTATGTTTATCATA
The DNA here is from genome assembly GCA_023132995.1 of Candidatus Zixiibacteriota bacterium. Lineage (GTDB taxonomy): Bacteria > Zixibacteria > MSB-5A5 > GN15 > FEB-12 > JAJRTA01. The sequence continues at coordinate 3,782 of JAGLXI010000125.1, forward strand.
TTCTGGCAGGTAGGCTCGCTGGATTTCAGAGTGGTCATGGAAGCCGCGCCGACGATGTTTGTAGCCGGGGGCGCTCTTATTACCGCCGCCTGCATTCTTCTGTTTATGGGAGCGATCGGCAAGTCGGCCCAGATTCCGCTATATGTCTGGCTTCCCGATGCTATGGAAGGACCTACACCGGTGTCGGCCCTGATCCATGCCGCCACGATGGTCACGGCCGGGGTCTACATGATTGCCCGCTCAAACGTGTTGTACCTGCTGGCGCCGGATGCCCTGCTGGTGGTGGCCATAGTCGGAGCGCTCACGGCGATCTTCGCCGCCACCATCGGTCTGGCTCAGAACGATATCAAACGCGTGCTGGCCTATTCGACGGTCAGCCAGTTGGGATACATGTTTCTCGCCTGCGGCGTGGCGGCCTTCGGGGCTGGCATCTTTCACCTGATGACGCACGCGTTCTTCAAAGCCCTGCTGTTTTTGGCAGCGGGGTCGGTTATTCACGCCATGTCAGGCGAGCAGGACATGCGCAAGATGGGCGGCCTGCGCCGGCACGTGCCGGTCACCTATATCACCATGCTCATTGCCGCCCTGACGATTGTCGGTATCCCCGGTCTGTCCGGTTTCTTCTCTAAGGACGAAATCCTGTGGAAAGCGTTCTCATCGCCGTACGGACACCCGGTCTTGTGGGCGCTTGGATTTGTGACAGCCGGGCTGACGGCGTTCTACATGTTCCGATTGATATACCTGACCTTCCACGGCAAGGGGCGCATGGACGCCGACACCCGAAAGCATCTGCACGAGTCGCCGAAGTCCATGACGGTGCCGCTGATGGTGCTGGCGTTGCTCTCGATTGTCGGGGGCTGGATCGGGATGCCGCATCTCTTCGGTGTGACTAATTACTTCGAGCAATGGATGGCGCCGGTGATGTCAGGCGCCGGTCATGATGCCGTCTCGCACGCGCTGGCTGCAGGCGGGGGCGATACGGGAATGGAAGTGGGACTCATGACAGCGACGGTCATCCTGGTGCTGGTCGCGATTCTTGCCGCCCGTAAACTTTACGGGCAGACCCCGGAGTTGTCCACGCGTCTGCGCGAAAAAACGCCCCACCTGCACAGGCTTCTGTTCAATAAGTACTACGTGGATGAAATTTACGGCGCGGTTATAGTACGACCGCTGGTCAATATGTCGATCTTCCTGTGGAAAATCGTCGATGTCCTGATAATTGACGGCCTGATCAACGGCTTTGCGACGCTATATAACGATATCTCCCAGACGTTGCGCGCCGGCCAGACGGGACGCGTGCGGAGCTACGCCACCGTGTTTGTGGCCGGTGTGGTGGCGTTGGTGGCTTACTTCCTTCTCGGGTAGATGATGGAAAACGAGATTCTGACATTAGTGACTTTCTTCCCCACTATCGGGGTGTTGCTTTTACTCCTGGTGCCGGGTGATCGTCATGACAGCCTCAGATCGGTGAGCCTTATCATAGCATTTATAACGATGCTGTTTTCATTCCTGCTCTGGGCTATGTTTGATCCGGTCGCCAACGGGATGCAGTTCGAGGTGAACGTCCCCTGGATTACCTCGCTGGGTATTTCATACCATGTCGGTATCGACGGTATCTCCCTGTTGTTGATTCTGCTTACGACCATCCTGAGTGTCCTGTGTATTCTTTCGGCATGGCGCTCGATTGCCACAGGTGTGAAAGGCTTCCTGATTTCCATACTGCTTCTCGAGACAGGCATGATCGGCGTTTTCTGCGCCCTGGACCTGTTTCTGTTCTATGTCTTCTGGGAAGTGATGCTGATACCGATGTACTTTCTCATCGGCGTTTGGGGCGGACCACGAAAGGTCTACGCGGCCATCAAATTCGTTCTCTTTACGATGTTCGGTTCCCTCCTTATGCTGGTCGCCATTTTGTTCATGCTCTTTGAATACCAGAAATACTCGGGTGAGTATTCGTTTGACCTGCTCAAGATAATGCAGATGCCGTTCGCATACCATGCGCAGTTGTGGTTGTTCGCGGCTTTCGGCCTGGCCTTCGCCATCAAGGTCCCGCTGTGGCCCTTTCATACCTGGTTACCCGACGCCCATGTCGAGGCCCCGACGGCCGCATCGGTCATCCTGGCGGGTGTGCTTCTCAAGATGGGGACGTACGGCTTCATCAGGATATGTCTGCCCATGTTCCCCGAGGCGACCGTGACCTTCCTGCCCTACATCTGTGTCTTGTCGCTGATCGCCATAATTTACGGCGCCCTGGTGGCGATGGTCCAGAAGGACGTGAAGTCGCTGGTGGCTTTCTCGTCGGTATCGCACATGGGTTTTATAATGTTAGGTATGTTCGCTCTCAACACGCAGGGGATGGAGGGAGCGGTGCTGCAGATGATAAACCACGGCATCTCCACCGGGGCCTTGTTCCTGATCGTCGGTATGCTCTACGAGCGGCGACATACGCGCCTGATTGCGGAATTCGGGGGTATCGCCAAGGTCATGCCGTTCTATGCGGCGGTATTCATGATCGTCACCCTTTCGTCCATCGGCCTCCCCCTCACGAACGGTTTTGTGGGCGAGTTCCTGATACTGATCGGCGTGTTCAAGTTCAACACAGTGTACGGTATTGTCGCTGCCTCCGGGGTTGTCCTCTCGGCGTGCTATATGCTCTGGATGTTCCAGCGGGTTGTTTTCGGTAAAGTGACCAAGTCGGAGAACGAAAAGCTCAAGGATGTCTCGTGGCGCGAGAGAATGGTGCTGATTCCGCTGGTGGTGTTGATCTTCTGGATCGGCATTTACCCCAAGCCGTTCCTCGATCGGATCGAGCCGGCGGTCAAGCAGGTACTGGAGCGCGTGAGTCGAGCCAAAACGGTCGAGGCGGAGCGTCGTTTTCAAATCGAAACGGAGCTGCCGGCCCGGGAAGCCGGAAGCGTCGGGGCAACCGGTCATGTTGCCGGAGGAGAGAACCTGTGTTGGAAGTAACCATCTACACCAAGGTCGGGTGTCCCTATTGCGCCGCGGCCAAGAAGCACTACTCAGAGCAGGGGATAGCCTTCCGGGAGATTGACGTCAACGATACGCCCGGGGCCAAAGACAAGGTGCTGGATTTGACCAGGGGCCAAAGGATGGTTCCGGTGATAGTCGAGCAAGGTGAAGTGAAAATCGGTTTTGGCGGGGGGTGAGGTTTCTAAGATACCGGCGGCGGTCGTCGCCTGTAGAAACGAAGTGCTATGATAGATTTTACGTCGGCATCGATTGATTTTGAATTGATCTATCCGGAAATCGCGCTTCTGGCAGCGTCTTTCCTGATCCTTCTGACTGCATTCCAGCGGCGGTTGGCGCAGTTGGCGCCGCTGATTGCGCTGGTGGGTATTCTTGTCTCGCTGGCGCTGGTTGCCCGACAGTGGGGCAATCAGCAGTCCGGGTTCTTCGGTATGATCGCCTGTGACAATTTCGGCACGGCCTTCAAGGCTATCTTCCTGGTCACCACCGTCCTGACGGTGGGTATGGCCCATCGTTATCTCGTTACCAGGAATATCAATAAGCCGGAGTTCTATGCCCTGATGCTGATCTCCACGTTCGGCATGATGGTCATGGCCAACACCACCGACCTGGTGGTGATGTTTCTCGGGCTTGAGATAATGTCGGTCCCGCTGTACGTGATGGCCGGGTTTGCCCGGCGGTCGCTCGAGTCGAACGAGGCCGCCATCAAGTACTTCATCATGGGCGCTTTTGCCAGTGCCTTCCTGCTGCTGGGGATAGCCTTCCTGTTCGGCGCCTCGGGCACGACCGACCTGCGCCGAATCGTAGCGGATTTCAACTATATAGCCTCCAATTTTGAGTTCAGCCTGTACGTAGGTGCCGCCCTGATCCTGATCGGTTTCGGTTTCAAGATTGCGGCCGTGCCTTTTCACACCTGGGTGCCCGATGTCTACCACGGCGCCCCGACACCGGTGACGGCCTTTTTCTCGGTAGGTCCCAAGGCGGCAGGATTCGCCGTCATGCTGCGCATTTTTCTGTTCGGCTTTGAGCAGATGGAAATACTGACAGTCGTCTTCTGGGTGCTGGCAGTACTGACTATGTCGGTGGGCAACATCCTCGCCCTCAGGCAGGACAATGTGAAGCGTATGTTAGCGTACTCCTCGATAGCCCACGCCGGGTACATGTTAGTGGCACTGGTCGTCGGAGGCGCCGAGGCAATCTCCGCGGCCGTTTTCTATATCTCCGCCTATACCATGTTCAATCTGGGTGCCTTTGCCGTTATCACCCTGCTTGAGACACGCTCCGGCTGCAAGTCCGATTTCTCCGAACTGACCGGTCTGGCCCGCTCGTGTCCCTACCTGTCGGCTGTCCTGGCTCTCTTCATGTTCTCGCTGTGTGGTTTTCCGCCGACTGTCGGCTTCTTCGGCAAGTTCTATATCTTTGCCGCGGCCGTCAAATCCGGTTTCATCTGGCTGGCAGTCATTGGTGTCATGAACTCGTTTCTGTCGGTGTACTATTACTTGCGGGTTGTCAAGGCCTGCTATTTCGATGATGCCCGGACGACGTATGACCCGGTTCCTTACTCACCGGCCATGGTGCTGGTGCTGATAATCACTGCGGCAGGAGCGCTTGGTTTGGGCCTGTTCCCGCAGCGGGTACTCGAGTTCGCCCAATCGGCCCTTTTCGCATTTCTGTAAACTACCTCCGGGGCAGTCGGGGCGTCCGTGGAACTGCCCGAACAGTATTTCAGGTCTATGCTTTGAGGCCCTGTCGAGGCTTGAGACGGTGTTTGCCGTTGATTGCCGGGGGCTTGATCGGGTAACGGCCGGAGAAGCAACTGGCGCAGAAGTCTGTTTTTGGCAGCGACGCCATCGAGAGCATTCCCTCCAGGGAAAGGTAGCGCAGCGAATCGGCCTTAAGATACTTCTCGATTTTTGCTACCGACCGGTGGGAAGCAATTAACTCCTTGCGGGTCGGCATGTCGATACCATAGAAGCAGGGGGACACAATCGGCGGGGAAGAGATGCGGACATGGACTTCCTTTGCCCCGGCCTCGCGAATCAGTTTCACGAGCTTCCGGGAAGTAGTCCCGCGGACTATGGAATCGTCGACCACCACTACCTTTCGCCCCTTCAGGACGCCCTTGACGGGATTGAACTTCACTTTCACGTCGAGGTCGCGTATGCTCTGGTGAGGATCAATGAAAGTGCGCCCGACATAGTGATTCCGGATCAGGCCGATCTCGAAACGAATCCCGGATTCCTCGGCGAAACCAAGAGTGGCCGTGTTGGCCGAGTCGGGAATACCGATCACGATGTCGGCGTCGACCGGGTGCTCGATTGCCAACTGGCGGCCGAGACGGCGGCGTATCTTGTCGACGTTCTCCCCGAATACGATTGAATCCGGACGGGAGAAATAAATGTACTCAAAAATGCAGAAGGCATGTTTGGTCTTCTTCATCGGGTAGTGTGATCGCAGACCCGCCGCAGAGATCTCCAACACTTCACCCGGCTCGATATCCCGGACGTACCTGGCGCCGATGATGTCGAAGGCGCAGGTTTCCGAGGCAACCACCCACGATTTGCGAAACCTCCCCAGGGCCAGGGGGTGAAAACCGTGAGAGTCACGCGCCGCCACGATGGAGTCTTCAGTAAGGAGCGTCAGCGAAAAGGCTCCCTTGACGGTTGTCAGGGCATCGCAGATGCGGTCGATTCTGCGGCGCTTTCTGGATCGCGCTGCCAGGTGCACGATTACCTCGGTATCGGACGTGGTCTGAAAAATGGAACCCTTGGCATCCAGCTTCTGTCGCAGTTCCAGGGAGTTGGTCAGATTGCCGTTGTGGGCGATAGCCAGGTGCCGGGATCGGTTGGTGATCAGGAACGGTTGGATATTGATGAGTGATGAGGCCCCGGTAGTGCTGTAGCGAGTATGACCGATGGCCATGTTCCCGCTGAGTCGGCTCAATGTCTTCTCGTCGGCGAAAACCTCCGATACTTCTCCCATCCCCTTATGCATATGTATGATCCCCCTGTCGGAGGTAACGATCCCGGCCGATTCCTGCCCCCGGTGCTGCAGGGCGTAGAGACCGAAATAGGTCAGCTTGGCTGCTCGGGAGTTGCCAAAGATTCCAAAGACACCACAGTTGTCGTGTACGATTGTGTCCATCACCGCGCAGGTTCTCCTTCAGGCCTCGTTCGAGGAAGGCTAATCTATTGCCTGGCCTGTCAAATGTCAAACGGTTTGGCCCGATTACCGAGCGCGGTCGGTGTCTGGCCGGTCTGCGGAAGTTTTAGCTTTTCCGCGGCCGGACGGATTCATAGTTTTGCGGTACAATAGGCAAGACATGTTTGTGTATGATTCTCAGGGATTCATGTGGAGGTGCTCTCGCTATGAAGATAAACAGGCTGTTTCTGACGGTCGCCATCTTTGTCTGGCTCGGTGTTTCCCTGAACGCACGGGCAGAAACACAGGTCGGCCTGTACGGGTTTTGCATACCGTTTCCTAAGGAAGTCCCTGCCTTCGAACCGCCTCGCCGCCTTCTATCGCTGAATACGGAGAGGATGGTCTGCGTACTGGTGCAACTGGACAGCGGAGGGAACATATCCGGCCTCTCGCCGGAATATCCGGCGGATAGCGGTCTGGCCGCGTACGTTGAGGGTTTCCTCAGAGAGCTTAGCCTGGAGCCGGCCACGATGAACGGGCAGAAGGTAGCCTCCGTTCTGCCTGTGATGTTACAGTTCAGGCCGGGAGCCGTCATTCCGCAGGTTCAATTTCCCATTGATGAGAACGGCCGGATCAGCGACGCCGATCTGTACTGGAAAACGTTCGCTCTCAACGAGATCGGGTTCCCCGGAATTGTAACATTCCCGTCGTATTTTGCCCGATCAAGTTCGACGTCGGAACCTGCAGTCTATCCTTTCGTGCTGGTGCGGCTTCAGCTTGATGATACCGGCCGGTTGCTCAACTCGGAGAAAGTGCGATCCACCTGCCACGGTTTCGATGAGCAGATCATGTCGGCTTTATTGTACGCCAAGTTCAGTCCTGCGGTCGTCAACGGCAAATCGATAGCCTCAACACCGTTTCTACTCGTGTCCCTGTTTCCACAGATGGACTATCCCACAACTGTCTGGAACAGGGAATCCTGCGATCAGCTTTCGCTTTTGAACAGATTGAGTTTAAGAATGCTGCCGGATACGGTCGGACTGATGAGCAAGGCGATTCCGCTGCGGATTCCGCCGGACAGATATCCCCTGGGAAGATCGCGGCCGGCTCACAACATGCTAAGCGCTTATGTGCAAGTCGACACTCTCGGACGGGCCCGTATTATCCGGTGCAGCCGGGCAGGCAGGGCGACCATGGATACGGTGAGGAGGATTATAGGTAATCTCAGATTTGCTCCAGCGCTAGATTATGATGGCAAGGCGCGGCAATTCAGCGGATTGGCCTATCTGCGGTTCACCGGTAGTGCGGATGTACGAATTGTCTACGACTGGCTCCGATGAGGGGTGTGACCTCTTACGGGGCGACTAAGTCGCGGCCCCGCAGGGGCTTGCACCAGTCTTCGAGTGCCTGATTAGGGTACCCGAGGCGCATTTACTGCGATCTTGCCCATCTCGCCAGGCAGCTCGCTGCTATCGGCTGTCGTAATCCATTGAAATATAACAACTAAGCATCCACTAACGCCGCGACAGATAGGTTGGCACGCTTATTGAGTTGTTTCCGTTTGATTCGCCAACGCCTGTGCAAAAGCAACTTGGAAGAACCGCTCCTGTGATCTGTATTCTGTATAAGGAAGGAAGGTGAGTATGGAACGAGCGACGCGTGTGTTGAATGCGGCTTCGGTGGTGATCGTTGTGCTGACCGGGATTTATATGATGTTTGCGTTTGATCAGATGCTGACAGTGACGGTGCGCGTTGCCGTAGCTGCAGTGGTAGTCGCCTACGTACTGGCTCGGCTCATGCCTTTCCGGAAGGCGCGGAGGACGGAACCGGCCGGGACGGGAGAGGAATTATTGGCTTGACATTAAGTGGTCTTTTTGTTAAAATATCACCTTATTTTGGAACTCATTATGAGGAATGCTACGTTGAAACGAAATTGTCCGGCCCGCATTTGTTCCGTCATTCTCATTGTCCTGGTCATGCAGTTTCTGTCTGCTGTTGGAATCCAGGGCCAGAACCTCAAGCCGGCGATTGTCGATGCGTTTGAGGCCGGTGATACCGCCCGCGCCGTCAATCTCCTGAATCAGGAGATTGAGATCGACAAAGGCTACCACCTGAACTACTATACCCTGGGTTTGATCCATTTCCATCGCCAGCAGTATGCGGAGGCTCGGGAGAGGTTCGAGCAGGCTCTCGACAAGAAGAGCAAGCATTACGAGTCACTCTATTATCTTGGGCGGTGTCTCATCTCTCTTGGCGAATACGACGAAGCTGAAGAGCGACTCCAGCAGGGGATGAAAAAATCCAAAAAACTGAAAGCTCGTTTTGAGAACGGCATGGGTCTGCTTGACCTGGTGCGACTTGACTATCAGAAGGCCGATCGACAATTTCGCAAAGCCCTGGCTGAAAGCGAGGCGGCGCAGGCCAAGGAACTCAAGGATCTAAATAACACGCGCCTTTCCGATGAGGAACGTCAGGCGGCCATTGAGGAGTCAACGTCGCGGTACGCCCGGGAAAACGCGGAGTACCATATCAATCTCGGCGACGCCAATTTCTACCAGGGTGTGCCGTCCCTGGCCGTTATCGAATATGAAAAGGCCCTCGAAGTTGATACGGGATCGCTGGATGTGTATTTCCACTGGGCCGAGGCCTGCCTGGAGATGAAGGACTACACCTGCGCCATGGAGAAACTGCGGGTAGTGCTTCAGAAAGACAGCACTCACGCCGCTGCCTGGATGAAAGCCGGCGGCATTTACTTCAAGGCAGCTCTGTCTACGCGCGCCCAGGACGAACGCAAGGCGCGCTTCTTTGACGCCATCGGGGCCTACCAGAAGTATTTGGATCTGTCCCAGGCAAAGCCGGACTCCGCCCATGTGCGGGTCTTCTTCGAAGTGGCCATGGCCTATGTCAATGTCGGTGGAGCCGAAGAGGCTGCTGAGAACTTCGAGAAAGTCCTCTCAATTCCCTACGAGCCGCGCGACATCTACTTCCACTATGGCAAGGCGCTTTGGGGTGTGCAGGATTTCGTCAAGAGCGGGGAGATGCTTCTCAAGCATATTGAGTGGCTCAAGGATGCCGACCACGCCGCCGCGACCAAGATAAAGGAAGCCGAACTCTATCAGTACCTGGGCGACGCCTACTACTACCGGGAGGCTAAGGACTTCAACGAGGCGATTCTGTACTATCGCAAGTCTCTCGACGTCAATCCCGACCAGAAGCGGCTCACCTACAACGTGGCCGTGGCCTATCACAACGAGAAGCGGTATGCCCTGGCGCTTGAGTACTACCAGAAACGTATCGATCAGGGCATGGACTCATCCAAGGCGGGCATCTACAAGAACGCCGGCTACTGTGCGCTGAATATCGCCAACCAGGGCGAAGCCGATGAGGAGATGGAAGACCTTGAAGAGGAGGGCGAAGAGGCCGTACCCGCCGAGGGCGGCATCGACCCCAACCTGAACTACTATGAAGTTGCCGTGAGTTATATGGAGAAGTATCTCGAAATTCACTCGCAAGATACCAAGGCGCTTCTTCTAGTGGCCAATACCTGTCTGTACCAGTTAGCCGATTGCGCCAGCGGAGTGGAGAGCTACAAACGTCTGCTGGAAGTCGACCCCAAGAGCTGCGACGCCAAAAAGGCCCTGGGCTATGCATATTTCGGCGGCATCTGCACCAAGAACTACACTAAGGCTTTGGGATACCTCAAGGACGCCTACAGTTGTGTTTCGGCCGAGAAGGGCGCCTGTAGCGACGTTGACCTGGTGCTCTGGATCGCACAGTGTTATCATCTGCGGGCGGTCGAGAAATCCAAGGACAAGGCCGCCTCCGGCGCCGATTTCAAGAACGCCAACGAATGGTATGTGAAATGTCTTAACTGTGATTCGTCCAACCAGGAATGCAAGAAGGGGCGGGACGACACCAGCTTCGAGTTTTAGAGTCGTCGAACAGCAAACCTATTCTCGGGAGTTTGAATGACAGAGGCGGATAAGAAAGACAAATCCTTAGAGCGAATAACTGACAAGCAGCGGTTCAAATATATCGGTTTCGAGGTTTTCCCCGGCAAGCCGAAGGAGATGTTCAAATCGGACGCTGAGAGGGAGAAGACGGTCGAAGCGGTACGGGCCAGGAGGGCCAAGCGGGAGGCTCTTCACGCGCTGCGTGAGGAGTGTACGCTCCTTGAGGAGCGCGTGTCGTTCAGCGATCGGGTGATCCTGGGTGTGGCTTGTCTGGCCATGATCGTTTCTCTGTTTACGCCCTGGTATTCCGCGTACAACGAGATAGAAGAAACCGCTCAGGCGGCTGAGCCCGCAGAAGAAGTAGTGTCCGACAGTTCTCTGGTGTCCGATAGCGCCGCCTTCGCCATGGGTGAAGGCGACTCGCTGGGGGCTGCCCTGGCAGTGTCACCCGACATGTCCCAGCCCTCCGAGACCGATACCACTTCACCGACGACCGTGGAGCCGACGGCTGAAGAACTCGGCAGCGATCCCTACGCGCAGGTCTCCGCCGAGGAAGTTATCCACGGGTATGTTGCAAAGAAGAGGACCCACAAGGAATATAAGCGGCTGTCCGGCATCGGTTCGTTTGCGGCCCTGGGGTCGGTTGGTTCGTTAGTGTTTTCCTCCGGTGTAGTCCTTGTTCTGACGGGAGTGCTGTTTCTGGCCATGACGCTCGTGTGTCTCGTGGTGCCGCTGTATACTCTGTATGGACTATTCGGACTCAAGGGGAACCCCGACAGCAGGGCGCTCAGGCTTAAGCAGCTCCTGAGACTCAACTGGCTGCCGCTGGGACTATTCCTTGCCGGCGTGATGCTGTCGTTTATCGGTGCGGAATACAGTTTCGACCCGGCGGTCTACTTCACCAGTATCGGTGAGAGTTATGGCCCTGGCGCACTGCTTGACACTCTCTCGTGGGGTGTCTACATTTCAATCGGGGCCTCCATAATGCTGGCCGTCAAAGGAGTTGAAATCTAATAATCTGTTGTCTTTATTGGAGGATATTGCCAAGTGGTTAAACAAACAATCTTTGTGACTCTCAACGCTCTGGTGGCGTTTGCCATCGGCTTCGGTTTGTGGTACGGCGTGTTCAGAACATCCGAGAACCCGATTGTGCACTCCATCTACCAGGGTGGCCCACTGGTCGTGGTGTTGATCGGGATTTTCGTCATGTGCCTCGTGTTTGCGCTGGAACGGTATTTCTCTCTTTACGGAGTGGCCAAGGGCAAGAGTTCGGTTCAGGTCTTCTTCAAGAACCTGGTCAAACAGTTACAGAGCGACGACTATGACGGCGCCCTGGCTGCCTGCGACAAGCAGCGCGGCACCACCGCCAACGTCCTCAGGGCCGGAATAGACCGTTATCGCGAGGTCCGGGCCAGCGAAGCCGTCGGCAGCGAGAAACGGATTCAGTTGACCCAGTCGGCCATCGAGGAGGCCAACGCTCTCGAGGGACCGCTGCTCGAGCGGAACCTGATCGCGCTGTCCACAATTGCGTCCATTGCTACTATGGTCGGCCTTTTAGGAACGACCATCGGAATGATCCGCGCTTTCGCCGCCACCGGTAACGTGGAGGGCGGCGTTATTGACGCCACCCAGTTGGCCGTCGGCATCTCGGAAGCGCTCGTGAACACGGCCGGCGGCCTGGTATCCGGCATCCTGGGGATCTTCTTCTACAACTTCTTCGTTAACAAAGTGGACGCTTTCAACTACACCACCGACGAGGCCACTTTTGAGGTGATGCAGATTCTGAAGGACAAAGAAGGGATATAGCCGATGATTGGCAAGAAGCGGCGGGTTTCCATTCGCATTGACATGACTCCTATGGTGGATATCGCGTTCCTGTTGCTGATATTCTACATGGCCACCACCCAGTTTAAGCCCCCGGAAGCGCGGGCGGTGGATCTGCCGCAGTCACACTCGCAGATCGAGTTGCCGGACAAGGGCATCATCAACATCACCGTGACCAAGTATGACTCGATCTACGTCGACTACGTAGAAAGGGCCACGATCAATATCGAGGGCCGGGACGTGGAAATGACTGTTCGCAGGGTCCGCACCTGTGACAAGTACACGGTCTCCGGCGAGATCAATAAGGCCAGAGCCAGGAACATCAAAGCCCTGATTGTGATCAAGGCCGACGGCGAGGCCAGCTTCGGCGTCATGCAGGACGTGATGAAGACCATGCAAGAAAACAGCCTGGAACGCTTCCTGATTATTACCGACCTGGAGGTGGATGCTGAAGAAGCTTAGGCGCCATCCGGTGAGCCATGCCGGGCAGGATCCGTTGTTTTGAATGAATTGGAAGGAGAGTGAAGATAGATGGGCGGCGAAGTAGCAGAACGACAATCGAGAGGACAGAAGAAGGGACTAAGACGTCCCAAGAGAAGGATATCGATCCGTATCGATATGACGCCCATGGTCGATATCGCCTTTCTCCTTCTGATCTTCTACATGGTAACGACGGTGTTCGCTATGCCTCAGGCAATGGAGATCAACCTGCCGCCGAAGGAAACCGACGTTGAGATCGCTGAGACGAACCTTCTGACGATCCGTGTTGACGAGAATAGCCGTTACTGGTGGAATCTCAGGCGGGTAGCGCCCGATAACCTGCCGCAACTTCTGCCGTCGGACATCAACAAGCCGGACTCCGTCCTCTACGAGCTTGACGCTGATACGCTTCAGAATCTTCTGGTCAACCAGAACCGGGAGAACAGCAAACTCAATACCCTGATCCTGATTCATCGCGACGGCAGCTATGCCGATATGGTGAACATACTCGATGAGATCGATTTGATCGAGAGGTCGTGGAACAGCTTCACCGCCGAGCAGCTTGGTGTGAAGGTCGATGAGATCCCCAAGGACCAGAAGTTCTCTTATCGTTATGCGATCGGTGAGTGGGAGGAGCGCGATGACAAAATCATCGACGCGGCCCTCGAGCAGATCACTGAAGGGAGTGAACTGTAATGGCGACAAGCGCCCTGTGGTCACCCTACGGTGCCTTTGAGTTGAAGTCCAGGTACCAGCGTAATTTCCTTCTCGGCACCGGCGTTATGCTGGGGGCCGTGTTGGTTATTCTTGTGGTGGCATGGATTATATCGGCTTTGCCGGAAGAGGAGATCGACGCTCTTGCCGGGATGCACGTTGTCAAGACCGTGGCCGATCTCGGTCCACCCCCCAGTATAGCCCGGAAACCCCCGCAGCTATCGGTCAGCGCCCCCCAGACGGCGGCGCCCAAGGTAGGTATTCCCAAGCCGGTTGCCGATGACGAAGTGCTCGACGAAGACGTCGTGCTGGCTACCCGTGAGGAGTTGGCTGAGATCGTGGCCCCCGATATCAGTTCTGCGGCTGATGGTGATGAGATAATTATTGATATCTCCGATGACGACTACCTCCCGGCTCCGGACGAGTTTGTCCCGGTCGAAATATACCCGGAGATGGTCTATCAGCACAAGCCGGACTACCCCCGCCTGGCCAGGACAGCCGGAATCACCGGCGTTGTATGGGTGCAGGCGCTCGTGGACAAGGAGGGCAACGTCCGCCGAGCGCAGGTAGGCAAGAGTTCGGGGACGGCCTCGCTTGACGAAGCGGCCGTTGAGGCAGCATACAAGAACAAGTTTAAGCCCGGCATCCAGAACGGCCGCCCGGTGGCTTGCTGGGTGACCTACAAGATGGATTTCATACTCGGCGACCAGTAGGCGTCGACTTAGGTCTGACCCGGGAGGGAGAACGGACGGACTTATCAGGAGTCCGTCGCGGGGCGCAATCAAGACAGACAGAACCGAACACTGACTTTGCGTGATTCTGCAGCGCCGCAGACATTCCCTCAGTGCTGTTTATCAAGCGGCGTGTTTTCATTATTATTACTTGCGAGTTCGGAAGAGGGCACCATATGTGGTAACTCTCTCAAATAACGACCCCGTATGTGCTGCTGCCGGAAAATCTTTTGTCGGGCAGT
>JAGLXI010000126.1 GCA_023132995.1 Candidatus Zixiibacteriota bacterium
TTTCCAAGAAAAGCAATGCCCGGCGCGATGAACATTAGCCGCCCCGACGCGGCGTCATTTCGTGACCCGGACGGGTTCGTCTTCTATCGTGACGGCGAACTATATCGTCAGGTGAACCAGGCTTACCAAGCGGATTTTGATCAACTGATGACGTCGGGGCTGTACGACGAGTTGGTTCAGCGGGAACTGCTGGTTGCGCACGAGACGGCCGACCCCGATCTGTCTGTCACGGACGAGGCTTTCCGGATATTGAAGCCGGAAGCGGTGCCATTTGTATCCTATCCTTACGAGTGGTCTTTCAGCCAGCTCAGGGATGCAGCTCTGACGACTCTCACTATCCAGAGGAAAGCGCTTGCGGCCGGCATGTCGCTCAAGGACGCCAGCGCTTACAACATCCAGTTCCTGCGGGGTCGGCCCCTGCTGATTGACACCCTTTCGTTCGAGAGATACCGGGAAGGACAACCCTGGATCGCATACCGGCAATTCTGTGAGCACTTCCTGGCGCCGCTGGCCGTTATGAGTTACACCGATGTCCGTCTTGGCCGGCTTCTGCAGGTTTATATGGACGGTATTCCACTTGACTTGGCGGCCCGGCTGTTGCCCTTTCGGGCTCGCCTCAGTTTCTCTATTCTGACTCACATAGTCCTGCATGCGAGGAGCCAGAGACGTTACGCCGGCGCTGATATCGGATCCCTGAAGCACAAGATGAGCCTGCACGCCCTGACGCTGCTCATCGACAACCTTGAGGGGGCGATAGGGCGGCTACGGTGGCGGCCCCGGGAAACCGGGTGGACGGACTACTACCGATCCACAAATTACTCTTCGGAGGCGCGGCGGCACAAAGAACGGCTCGTGGAGAGATTTGTGCGGCAGGTGGAACCGTCACAGATATGGGACCTTGGCGCCAACACCGGGTTGTTCAGCCGCGCCGCTTCGCACAACGGCGCCCTGACGGTGGCCTTTGACATGGATCCGTCCGTGGTGGAAAGGAACTACCGGGAATGCGTCCGCAACGGCGAGAAGAACATACTTCCGCTGCTGCTCGATTTGACCAATCCCAGCCCCGACTGTGGTTGGGACAATCGGGAACGGAAGTCGCTTCTGAAAAGGTCGCCGTGCGAGCTGGCAATGGCGCTGGCTCTGATACATCACCTGGCCATCGCCAACAACATCCCGCTGGATCTGGTGGCTCGTTTCTTGGGCGGCATCTGCCGGTGGCTGATTATTGAGTTTGTGCCCAAATCCGATTCGCAGACACAGAGACTATTGGCGTCGCGTGAGGATATCTTCCCCCGCTACACGTCGAGTGGCTTTGAAGAGGCTTTTGGGAAGGTCTTCAGCGTGCACGCCCGCGAGCGGATAGAGGGTAGCCAGAGGACTCTGTACTTGATGAAGAAACGGTAGAGGCTCGGCATGAAGGACTGGTTTGTTCTGCACCCCTATCTGTTCGGTTTGTTCCCGATATTGTTCCTCTATACTCAGAACGCAGGCGAACTGGAACTGTCCGAGACGATTCTGCCGGTCGCCCTTATGGCGCTGTGCGTGACCATCCTGACTCTGTTGTTCAGGCTCGCTCTCAGGAACGCTCACGCCGCGGGGATAATGGTCACAGTCCTGCTGTTGTGGTTTTTCTCTTTCGGCCATCTGGTCAAGCTGCTGCCTGATTTCGACATAGCCCTGGGCTTGCTTGCGGCGGGTCCCGATCTGCTGCTGCTCGTGGTCGGCGGTGGATGTCTCCTTGCGGTCTATTGTTACTTGCGTCTCACGCGACAGAGTCTGAGCGGTGTGTCGTCAGTGCTGAATGTAATCGGCCTCCTGCTGATCGCCGGACAGGTAGTGCAGGGCGGCTATGTGTGGGCAACCCGCCCATCGGTTGAACATACCTGGGAGAACGCGACGACGGTGTCATGCCATACGTCACAGAGGCCGGATGTCTACTATATCATTGTCGACGGCTACGCCCGCGCCGACGTGCTTGCCGACATGTATGACTATGACAACCGACCCTTCATAGATTTCCTGCGAAGGAAGGGGTTCCACGTTGCCGATAGCGGCTATTCCAACTACTGCCAGACAGTCCTGTCGCTGGCGGCGACCCTGAACATGGACTACCTCGATCAGCTCGGTGAGTTCGACCGAGCCTCCGACGACCGCCTGCCGCTGGCGGAAAGACTGTGGTACAACCGTGTCTTTGCGATCTTTGCGGATATGGGCTACTCAACGGTCGCTTTTGGTTCGGGATACAGCTACACGGAGTTCCGGGACGCCGATTACTACCTGGCGAGTTCTCGGTGGGCCAGTGAGTTCCAGAATGTCCTGGTATCCACGACGCCGCTGCCGCTACTTCTGGGTCGATCAAGATCACCATATGCTATGCACCGGGAGCGCATTTCCTTCATCCTGGACAACATCGCCGATGCGGGCGCGGATCGTTCTCCGAAGTTCGTCTTTGCGCACATTATCGCTCCACACCCGCCGTTCGTGTTCGATGCCGAGGGCAACCCTGTGCAGTCGGATCGGCCATTCACCTTACAGGACGCCTCACATCTTGTCAACAACGGGATTGCGGTCGAGGAATACGTTACGGGTTACACGAACCAAGTGACATACGTCAATAGTCGTCTGGAGGCTGTCGTTGAGAGACTACTGGCTAAGTCGCCGGAGAACCCGCCGATAATTATCATCCAGGGCGATCATGGTCCCGGCTCCGAGTTTAGCTGGGTCGGATCAGCGTCCACCAACCTCCTGGAGCGGTTCTCGATCCTCAATGCCGTCTATCTGCCCGGTGTTGCAGCCGACCCGCTCTACGCCGGGGTGTCCTCCGTCAACACGTTCCGAATTGTTCTGAACCGGTGTTTCGGAACCACGCTGGACCTTCTTCCCGATCGAAGTTTCTACACTACCTGGGAGCACCCGTACGATTTCGAACTCATTACCAGGCCGGACGGAAACGGCATCTATTCGAGCCTGCAGGAGTGCTATCTGGCTCGGTCGCCCGATAGGGTAGCCTACTGGCAGATCAGGGAGCCGAAAAGGCAGGGTTTACAGCATGGTGACGAGGGCTTCATCAGTGTCGATCGAGGGGGACTCAACATTGAGTTGGACAGAGAGTACCACGCTTCTCTGGTGGAAATCAGTGTCGACAACGACGATGACTACGAGATACTATTCCGTTTGGGTGACAGTGTTGTCGCCAGACACACTCTGACGGCGGCGCCGGCAGGTCCGGCCGGGTTGCGCGTGGACACGGTCAATGTGCCGGGTGATGCTTCTCGCACAGGATTTGACGGCATACTAATAGTTCCGTATGGGGGAGACGAGGTCTACGGCATTGGGCACATCAGGCTTGGAAATCCTCACCGGCCATAGCAATCAGCCACGGCCTCACCATCAGCGAGCCGTCGCGAAGCCTCGTGGTGTTGTGCCGTCAGGTGTCTCTGCCTGACGGCTCCCGCGTGCCGTTAAGAAACGCGGCAACATCGCCTACGGACAGGCCGGAGGCGGCTGACCATCCTGGAACATGAAGTCCACGAGGTACACAAGGTCGGCGATGTCAATCAGTTCAGCTCCGTCTCCGTTGACGTCTGCTTCCGCATGACAAGCCGGTTGCGGGCCGTCTGCAAACATGTATTCTACCATGTAAACCAGGTCACTTATGTCGATGGGCGGCGCGCCCGAGTGGTCGATATCTCCCCGGAGCACGCAGCAGCCGGACGTGTACTGTACCGTCAGGATAGGCGAATGCGGGCTTAACTGCCCGGATGCGTTTTCGGCGATCATTACATACTGGTAGCTGTGCGCCTCATCGGTGTCGGTATCTACGAAGATACTGTCAGCCACTCCGGGACTGGCTGGAGACCCACCCGAAGCATCGATCCTGAAAAATGAGCCGGTCGACGGCATCACCCGGCGGTAGATGTGGCAGGTCAGCCCGGCGACGGCGCTCCATCGCAGCACCACCGGGGAACCGGATACGGCCTCGCCGGTCAGGCTGGTAGGAGGTGGTGGCCAGGTAACCGGGGCCAAGGCGACGTCTTCGCGTTGATAGGAATTGTCCGGTACTAAACCCGAGAGGACATGTGCCTCTCCCCGGACGGAGTTGAAGAAATGGAAATCATACTCATCTCCGGGAGCTTCCCCCTGAAAGTTCTGGAAGTCGTCATACCAGAAGCCGGTTTCATACGCGGCGCCGACAGTTCCCTCGATCCTTATTTCGTCGTCGGTATCGGACAGGTAGCCGAAGAAGCTGATCTCAGTATCGGCCGGGACAGTAAGATCGGAATTAGCCAGGGTACCCCAGATGGAGCCCTGGGCGAAGACGGAACCGGAATATGGAAGCGCGATAAGAATCGCTAAAACGATGAATCCTTGTAACACATGTTTGATCATTGTGTCGTACACCTGAGGGATAAGACCGGGCGTACCAAGCAAAATACCAGTCGCCGTGTCTCCGTCTACATTCTACTTCGGTACAACAGACACCGGCTTGAATCCGTGACAGGTAATCATGCAGGACCGAAACGCAACCGGCTGTACTTTAATCAAGATACACGGATGCGACTGTAAAGTCAATATGCAATTACACCGGTGTCAAGGCAAAATAGAAA